>JBAVZT010000273.1:0-4216 GCA_049588955.1 Rhodanobacteraceae bacterium
GCCAGCGCGACGCCGTCGATCGCGTAGAGACTGCCCTGACCGGTGTTGAAGTTGCTCACGAACGGCAGCGCGGAGATCGGTGTCGTGGCCGGGATGTAGTTGGCAATGCCTTTCCAGGCTGCGGACGTCGTCGTGTTGCTCGGGTCGTGATTGGGGCCGACCCAGAAGTGATTGTCGCGCGTGTAGAAATCGCTGGTGCTGCTGGACGAGTTATACGTCCACTCCGGGCGATAGAACCCGATCGCGGTGCGATGTGGCTGACCTTCCGGAAACACGCCGTTCCAGTTGACGCCGGTGTTGTAGCCGTTCGATTCGACATCGATACCGGCGTAGAGCTCGTACGGACTTCGGCCGAGGCTGGTCGCGAGCGTCGCCGAGTTCGTGAGTCCGGTCGCGCTCCAGTTGAAGTTGAGGAACATGTCGTCGGACACGAGCGTGTCGTTGTCCTCGAAGAACATCTGGTTCTGGGCGTCGAGCGCGTTCTGATAACTGATGGACCCGTTGGCGATCATTGCGTCATACCAGACGATGCGCAGGTTCGAGTGCGCATGCAGATACTCCAGCATGTCGCGCATGTCGCTCGCGAGCTGCGCGTTGCCGCCGGAGGTTTCCTGGTTGATGAACCAGCCGTCGAAGCCGTAGTACTCGGCCGCCTCGATCATCTTGTCCGCAACCGGAAAGTCGCCGTTGCCGTCGTGCTGCACGAAATCCTGCACCCACGAGATCTGGCCGCCGTACACGTTCGGCGGAAAGAACACGTTGCCGAGCACCGGAACGCCGTTGCGATGCGCCGCGTCGATCACGGTCGGATTCGGCGCGAGGATCAGGCCTTCGCCCGCCGAGCCGCCCCAGAAAACCAGCGTGTCGATGTACTGCCAGTAGTTGAGCGCGTAGTAGCTCATCACCGGCGAACCCTGCGAAGGGTTGAACGACGTCGGCGCAAACGCGACCAGTGCGGCAACGCGCGCCTCGTCGGGCCGCGCGTGCGGATTGACCGCAAGATCCGGATTGGCGAAGCGCGGTGCGAGCGCCACGCCGGATCGATTGTAGGCCGCATCCGGGTCGAGCGCCGGCTCCCAGGTGAGCAGGGTGGACGGATACCAGTACGATGCGAACGGCTGGCCGGGCAACGGATCGGCGTGCACATTCGGCAGCGACACACCGGCCGTCACTGAGAAAATTGCGAGCAAAGCGCCGCGCCAGCGCGATTCGGTCCTCATGATCGGGTCTCCGGCATGCCGTCGAGCGCCTCAGGCACTCACTGAGCCACGATCTTATGCGTCGATGTCGCGCGACGGCAAGGACGCAGCATGCCTGCGCCGTTCCTGTGCCGTGTTGCTTCGGTTGTCGAACATCACAGCCGGTGCCAGCCGCCGTAGCGTCCACTGGTGGGTTGCGCACCGGAGAAACGCGGCCGTGACCTGCGATCGGCGTGCAGTCGAGTGAGGGCCATCGGGCCGATTGCAGCGATCGCTTGTTCGCGCCCGGATTCGACGGTTCGCAGGGTGCCGGAATCTTCGCTGGCCTCCCCAGCGAACGCGCAGATGAACGGGCACGTCGCGGATCGCTCGCCAGGTGACTTCGAACATGCTTGAATGCGGGACTGAAGCGGGGGTGCCGGCGGCGTTCGGCTGAGACAGTCCCTTCGAACCTGATCCGGTTGAACCCGGCGTAGGGAAGCTTCGCGGCGTCGGGATCCAGGCGACGCGGCGCCTGCTTCATGCGATTCCCGCGCAAGACCGTGCATCCAGGTGCGGACTTTTCAAAAAAGCAGGACATGCCGATGAATGCCATACCCACCGCGCTGCTGCGCGAAACCGCCGAGCTTTCCGAAACCGTCACGCGTCCGATTCCGGGCTCGCGCAAGATCCATGTCGCCGGATCGCGCAGCGAACTGCGCGTGCCGATGCGCGAGATCGTGCAGGCAGACACGCCATCGTCGTTCGGCGCCGAGAAGAACGCCCCATTCGTCGTCTACGACACGTCGGGGCCGTACACCGATCCCGCGTTCCGCGCCGACCTCACGAGCGGCCTGCCGGCGCTGCGCGCAGCCTGGATCGACGCGCGCGGCGATACCGAACAACTCGCCGATTTCACCTCGCCATTTACGCGTCGCCATGCGAGTGCGGCATTGCTCGACGACGTGCGCTTCCCGAGCATTCCAAAGCCGCGCGTCGCGCGATCGGGCGCGAATGTGAGCCAGATGCACTACGCGCGGCGCGGCATCGTGACGCCGGAAATGGAATACATCGCGATTCGCGAGAACCAGAACCTCGAGGCACTCGCCGGGACTGAACTGTCGAAGCAACATCCGGGCCGGGATTTCGGCGCGTCGATCTCGCGCGTTATTACACCGGAATTCGTGCGCGACGAGGTCGCGCGTGGCCGCGCGATCATCCCGAACAACATCAACCATCCGGAATCGGAGCCGATGATCATCGGCCGCAATTTCCTGGTCAAGATCAACGCCAACATCGGCAATTCCGCGGTGACCAGCTCGATTGCCGAGGAGGTCGAGAAGATGGTGTGGGCGATCCGCTGGGGCGCCGACACCGTCATGGATCTTTCGACCGGCAAGCACATCCACGAGACGCGCGAATGGATCGTGCGCAATTCGCCGGTGCCGATCGGTACCGTGCCGATCTACCAGGCGCTCGAAAAAGTCGGCGGTATCGCCGAGGACCTGACCTGGGATCTGTTCCGCGACACGCTGATCGAACAGGCCGAGCAGGGCGTCGATTACTTCACCATCCACGCAGGCGTGCGCCTGCCGTTCGTGCCGCTGACTGCCAGGCGCGTGACCGGAATCGTTTCGCGCGGTGGCTCGATCATGGCCAAGTGGTGTCTCGCGCACCATGAGGAGAGTTTCCTCTACCAACGCTTCGAGGACATCTGCGAGATCATGAAGGCCTACGACGTCGCGTTCTCGCTCGGTGACGGCCTGCGTCCGGGTTCGATCGCCGATGCCAACGACGAGGCGCAATTTGCCGAACTCGACACGCTTGGCGAACTCACGCAGATCGCCTGGAAGCACGATGTGCAGACCATGATCGAAGGCCCGGGCCACGTGCCGATGCAGCTGATCAAGGAGAACATGGATCGCCAGCTCGAAAAATGCGGCGAGGCGCCGTTCTACACGCTCGGACCGCTGACCACCGACATCGCGCCCGGTTACGATCACATCACGTCCGCGATCGGTGCGGCGATGATCGGCTGGTACGGCACGGCGATGCTCTGCTATGTGACGCCGAAGGAACATCTCGGTTTACCAGACAAGCAGGATGTGCGCGACGGCATCATCACCTACAAGATCGCCGCGCACGCGGCCGACCTCGCGAAAGGCCATCCGGCCGCGCAGGCGCGCGACAACGCGCTCAGCAAGGCGCGCTTCGAATTTCGCTGGGACGATCAGTTCAATCTCGGTCTCGATCCCGAAAAGGCGAAGGAATTCCACGACGAGACGTTGCCGAAGGACGCCCACAAGAGCGCACACTTCTGCTCGATGTGCGGACCGCACTTCTGCTCGATGAAGATCACCCAGGACGTGCGCGACTACGCGAAGGAACACGGTATCGGCGAGATGCAGGCGCTCGACGAAGGCATGGCCGAGAAGGCCGCGGAGTTTCGTGCGCAGGGCGGCAAGGTATATCGGCCGACGTAGGCGATGCGATAATGCATCGATGAAACTCGACGTTCCTTTCATCCAGTTTCCACTGGTGTTCGATGCCGAGCGCATGCTCGCGGAAGTCAACGCGCTCGGCGAGGAAGCATGGCGGCCGCATCCGCAGGGCTACGAGGGCAATTCCGCGTTGCCGCTGATTTCGACCAACGGCGATCCGGATGACGATTCGGTGGCCGGTGTCATGCGCCCGACGCCCTGGCTCGGGCGCTGTCCGACGCTGGTTGCTGCACTTGGCGAACTCGGTGCGGTCTGGGGCCGCAGTCGCCTGATGCGGCTTTCCGGACGCGCCGAGGTTCCCGCGCATGCCGACCTGAGCTATTACTGGCGGGAGCGCGTGCGCGTGCACGTGCCGATCCTGACCCGGCCCGACGTGCGCTTCATCTGCGGCGAATCCGAAGTCAACATGGCGCCGGGCGAGTGCTGGATTTTCGACACCTGGCGGCGTCATCGCGTCATCAACGACGCCGACCGCCAGCGCATCCATCTGGTCGCCGACACCGTCGGCAGCGAAAGCTTCTGGGAGATCGCGAGCAA
>JBAVZT010000274.1:0-2973 GCA_049588955.1 Rhodanobacteraceae bacterium
CGATCTGTCGGTGCCGATGCTGCGCGTCGCCAAGCGCCGGGCCGGATGGTGGAAACGTTTCGGGCGCGTGGCCGGCGATGCGTCAGCGCTGCCGCTGCCCGAGCGCAGTGTCGACGTGCTGCATTCCAGTCTGTGCATCCAATGGTGCGACGAGCCGCGCGCGCCGTTCGCCGAATTCGCGCGCGTGCTCAAACCCGGCGGCCTGCTGTTGCTGTCGACCTTCGGTCCCGACACCTTGCACGAACTGCGAGCCGCCTGGGCGGCGGCCGACGACGCGCATCCGCACGTCGGTCGGTTCCCCGACATGCACGACATCGGTGATGCGCTGCTCGCCGCCGGTCTGCGCGATCCGGTACTCGATGTAGAGCGCCTCACGGTCACCTATGCCGACGTCGACGTCCTGATGCGCGAACTCAAGGGAATCGGCGCGACCAACGCCGCGATCGACCGCGAACGCGGACTCACCGGCAAGGCGCGTTTCGCGCGCATGCGCGAGGCGTACGCGGCGATGCGGGTCGACGGCCGCATCCCGTCGACCTGGGAAGTCGTTTACGCGCACGCGTTCGGACCACCCGAAGGCCAGCCGTTACGCTCGGGCGCCGGCGGCGAGGTCGCGACGTTCGCGGCCGACCGGCTGCGTGGCTCGCGGCGGCTGCGCTGACAAATTTGCGCTCCCGAAAGCCGTTCGCCATGCAGTCCTGCGATAAGAAGAAGGTCTGCTGCGTGCTATTGGCGTTGCGCGGGTGTCGTATTGCCGACGACCAGCACCGTGAAGCTGTCGGGCACCATTGGCGGGCGCTTGTGTTCCCTGGGGTCGGCGCCCGCCGGCATTGCACCGAAGGTCGCGGCGGAGAGATAAATCCGATGAGTGGTCGGATCGAGAGCCATCGTGCGAGCGCTCTTCTGGGTGGGGACATCGGCAAGTACGTGGAAATGATCCGGGTCGTCCTCCTTGACGACGGTCAGGGTTCCGTCCCTGCCGTTGGAACTGAAAACGAGACCGCGCCCGGAGTCAAACCCGGCGCCGTCCGGCCCGGTGCCGATCGGCACGCTGGCGATGACGTGCCCGGATCCGGCATCGACCACGATCATGCGCTGGTTCTGGCACACCGGGAATAAGCGCCGATGCACCGCATCGAAGGCCAGGCCGCTTGGTTCCTCGCAGCCGGTCAGAGGCCAGGTGGCCAGCACCTTGTCGCTGTGCGAATCGATTTCGGTAATCTCGGCCTTGTCCTCGATGTTCACATAGACATGGCCGCGATGGTCGCTGACCGCGAATTCCGGCTTGCCGTCGAGGGGAATCGTCGCAACGAGTTTGCCGCTGCGCGCATCGATCACACTGGCGTTATCGCTGTGTCCGTTGAACGTGAATACATGTCGGGAAAACGGATCGTAGAGAATCGCATCCGGGTTCTTGCCGGTCGGCCCGAGTTGACGGACAACCTTTAGAGTGGCGAGATCGAATTCGGTGACGCTGTCGGCGTGGCCGTTACTGGTGTATCCGCGCCCGAGATCGGGTGCGAGCGCTATGCCGTGCACGCCTTCAGTGTCGGGAATCGTGCCGAGCGGTTTCCCGCTCGCCGCGTCGAGTACGACGACCCGGTCGAAACGGCTGACGAAGAGTCGGTTCGAAGTGGGATCGAGGTTCAGATCATCCCAGCCGCCGGGCCCACCGATCGGAAAACGATCGACGACGCGATAGGCGTTTTGCGCAGGCTCACGGGCCTGGGCACTGCCGAGCACCACCACAAGGACGAGTATGAATAACCCAGAGCAAATACGGCTTGTCATGCATCAGTCCGAATATCGAAAGTCGGAGTATCGGGGATGATTCTTAACAAAACCTTTTTTGCAGATTTGTGGGGCTACGAGCGTCAGCCCCGGGAAACGCCCGGATCGCATAGACACAAAGCGTGGTCGAGACAGCGAGCATCGCAGAATCATGCCATGAACAGGCCCGTTGAGCGCCCATACAGCGAAGTCACTCGAATTTGAGAGGGAGTGCGTGAATTGCAGAGTTGGCGAAAGGTCATGTCCGGAAGCTCACCATGGCAATGGACCCCCATTTGACTCTTGGCAAGCATGCCGTTCAGTCGCCTCCGAAAGCACGTAAATCCCGCGTCGATTTCAGACCGCCATGGCTGAGGCAAGCACGTTGAAACTCCCACGACACGATCCAGCTGGGTAGTCGTCCTTCCGGCATCGGATGCTTGGGTTCGCCTGCAGCAACGGCTCGTTTCGGCGGCCGATGCAACATCCGAACGATATGCCTGCACGCACGCCGGCGCCAGTTGCACTGGCCGCAAGCCGCCGCGTACACTCGGCGCCGCTCCATCGGGGAGTAGTCGACCGCGGCGAAATGCCGCGGGGTTCGCGTCAACACACTTGGCGATCACGCCATGGCGCGAGCGACCTTGCGGTCCGACGAGACCTTTGGTTCACCTGTGATGCGCCCGGGCCGGGACGTCGCGGTGTGATCCATTGCGTCCATGGTTCTCCCGGCCCGCCGGAGCCTTCATGCAAGCCCTGCTGGTGTCGACCGCCGCGGTCGCGATCGCCGAGATCGGCGACAAGACGCAACTGCTGTCGCTGATCCTTGCCGCGAAATATCGCAGGCCGTGGCCGATCATTTCCGGCATTGTCGCAGCGACTCTGGCCAATCATGCGCTGGCCGGCGCATTCGGTGCGCTGATCGCGCACGGGCTGCCGCCGACGGCATTGACATGGATAGTCGCGATCAGCTTTCTGGCGGTCGCCGCGTGGACGCTGGTCCCGGATCGCCTGGATGCGAACGAAGTTGCGGCAGGACGTGGTCACGGCATTTTCATTGCGACTGTCGTCGCCTTCTTTCTGGCCGAAATGGGCGACAAGACGCAGATCGCGACGATGGTGCTGGCCGCGAACTACCACCCGCTGTGGCAGGTCGTCGCGGGCACCACGATCGGCATGCTGCTGGCCAATGTGCCGGTGGTG
>JBAVZT010000275.1:0-1592 GCA_049588955.1 Rhodanobacteraceae bacterium
GTCGATTTCCGCACCGCGGCGTACCAGTGCGGCGCCCACACGCCGTCGCTCGCGCGCGCGCCCGGCGGCCAGTTGAGCATGCGCTCACTGAAAGTGATGCCGAAATGCGCGCACAGCGCGCGAAGATGCGCTTCGGGCGCGTCGAGGAAATGGTCGGCGTCGATCACCGGCGGTGCCTCGCCGCGCGCGTCGGCGAGTTCGTCGAACAGGACCGCTTCCTGCATCAGCCCGATGTCTTCGGTCGCAACCGTGCTGCGCGATTGCAGATACGAGGCGATCACGGCGGCCGGATCGCGAATCAGGAACGCGTTGTTCAGGGCATGGATCCAGTCGCGGCCGATGGACGCGAGCAGATGGTGGCTCATGTGTTTCTGGTACCAGATCGCGCGCGCACCGGGCACCGGCCCGGTCAGCGTTGCAGCCACCTTGCGCCAGTCGCTCTCCCCTGCCGCGATCACGGCATCGCGGTTCGGATGTTCCGCGCCGGTCTGCGCGAGGTAGCACGCGTACAGCGGCTCATCCGTCACGACGCAATCGCTGCGGTTTTCCCAGGCACGCATCATCGCGGTCGAGATGTTGCGCGGCCCCGACCACATCGCAATGCGCAGCGGCGCGCTCATGGTGGCTTGCTCACGCGGTTTTCGAATGCGCCTCGCGCTCGGCGATGTTGCGCGCGACGAGCTCACGATACAGCGCTTGCAGACGCCGAACCATCGGGCCGCGTACTCCATCGCCGATGCGGCGACCGTCGATCGTGTGCACCGGCACCACGCCGGCGAAGGTGCCGGTGACGAACGCCTCTTCGGCGCCGTAGACATCGGTCAGGCTGAAGGACTTCTCGCATGCCGGAATGCTCGCGTCGCGGCACACACGCAATACGTTCGCTCGCGTGATGCCGCCGAGGCAGTATTGCCCGCTCGAGGTCCACACCTCGCCGTTGCGCACGATGAAGAAATGCGTCGAATTGCAGGTCGCGACGAAGCCGTGCGGATCGAGCATGAGCGCCTCGTCGGCACCGGCCGTGTAGGCCTGAATACACGCGGTGATGCAGTTGAGCTTGCTGTGGCTGTTGAGCTTGGGATCCTGCACATCGGGGTAACCGCGGCGCACATGTACGGTGAACAACGTGAGGCCGTTCTCGACGATCGCGGGCAGCGGGTTCTTGTATTCGGCAATGATGACGAGCGTGGCCGGGCCGATCACGATGCGTGGATCCTGATACGGCGTCGGCTTGATGCCGCGGGTCAGCATCAGGCGCACGTGCACGTCCTCGCGCATGCGATTGGCTTCGAGCGTCGCATAGATCGCCCGAGTCAGGGTTTCTCGATCGCGCCCGATATCGAGCGCGATCGCCTGCGCGCCTTCGTGCAGACGATCCAGATGCTGATCGAGAAATACCGGCTGCCCACGGCTGACGCGAAGACCTTCCCAGACTCCGTCGCCTAGAATGAAACCGGCATCGAACACCGAAACGACCGCTTCGTCGCGCCGTTTCATCTCGCCGTTGACGTAGATCAGGATATCGCGGTTGCGCGGATCGTCTTCGAAATCATGCGTGCCGTGGACCATCAGCCATCTCCGAGGCAAATCCG
>JBAVZT010000276.1:0-1702 GCA_049588955.1 Rhodanobacteraceae bacterium
CCGATCTTGAACAAGTCGAAGACGCTGACGGCCATGAGACACAACTTGGGGCGAAGTTGCCGTTATTCTACGCCTCGACCACTACTCGGCCTTTATCCTTGTCGATGCGGCTTGTCCTCTATCAGCGCGACGACTGCCCGCTGTGCGATCAGGCGCTGGCGGCCCTCGCCGCGGCGCATGCGCCCGACTTCGAATCCGTCTGGATCGATGACGATGCGGTACTCGAATCGCGCTACGGCGAACGCGTGCCGGTGTTGCACGACATCGAATCGGGCGCGGAACTGCAGTGGCCGTTCGATGCGGGGGCGGTGCGGGATTTCATGCGCCACTGCTTGCTTGCGTCGTAACGCGTAGTCGGCGTACCGAACGTCATTCAAAGCCGTCGGCGAAGACCAGTGCATTCTGCAGGCGCGTGGCGGCCAGTGCGCGCAGGCTCGGCACGCCGGTCGTAGAACCTGCTACGACGATGCGGCCGGCTTGCAGGGTGAGCGTGGACGCTCGATCTTCGCCGGAGGCGTTGTCAAATGACACGGTTGCGAATCCCGCCGAGCCGAACGTCGCATCCGGATGCCCGTCGGCCGTCAGACGGCCGATCGCAAAATCGGTCGGCAGCGGTACCGGCGCGGTACCGGCAAGAACGAGCTTGCCGTCATCCTGCAGTACGGCATCGGCCAGGCTGCGCATGCCGCCGCCAACTGGAATCTGGCCCCATCCGTCGATACCCCAGGTCGAATCGATGCTGCCATCTTCGCCGAGTCGCACCGCGCACAATGTCGTTTCGGCTGAGTTGTAGCCGCAACTGCCGGCGACCAACAGACCGTGGTCGTGCGCAAACAGCGAAAACGCTCGACCGCCATTGCCGCCCGGCGGATCGAAGGTGGCCAGGCCACCTGAGCCGAATGCGGGATCCAGAGTACCATCGGAACGCAGCCGAACAGCGCCGAACCCAAGCACACCGTTGGTCGTGACATCCACCGTTCCAGCCGCCGTCAGGCTGCCGTCGGTATCGACAATAAGCGCGGCGGCGGTCGAGTTGCGTGGATCGGCCATGGTCCCGAATGGAACGACGAGCCTTCCGCCGTTGCCGAACGAGACATCCGGACTGCCGTCGGCGTGAAGTCGCGAGAACGCCATGGAGTAGACATCCGGACTTTGCGAACTCGATGCCGACCCCGAGGCAACGATATTCCCTGCGGCGTCGTGGCCGACTGCCCACGCGAACGATCCGGCTGCGTAACCAAGATCCGAAAAGTCGAGAATGACGCGGCCATCGGTGCCGAACTCCGCGTCAGGGGATCCGTCTGCATCAAGTCGAAAGATGCCGAACCCATCGGCACTGGCGGCAATCAGGATATGTCCGTCATCCTGCGCCACGATCGACCAAGGCTCAGCGAACGTATCGCCGAAACTCAGGGTGGCCATCCCGTTGTCGCCGAAAGACGAGTCGAGTGTGCCGTCGTTGCGCACTCGCCATACGGCTATCTGGTTATCGAACGGCTGGCTGCCCACGTACCAGCGGTAGCCGGCGAACAGCAGCTTGCCATCGCGCTGCACGGTCGATGCCGTCACTCCGAGACTCGCATCAGCGGGCGCGATCACCAGACGGCCGCCATCGGCGAATGCGAGATCGAGATCGCCGTCGGCTGCACAACTTGGTGCGGCCCCGGCAAGGAGCGCGAAGAATAGTACTGCGGACCAATAG
>JBAVZT010000277.1:0-4159 GCA_049588955.1 Rhodanobacteraceae bacterium
ACGATGCCGAGCGCCGTGACCGCAAGCAGACTCGCAATCACGATGCCGAGAATGACCATCATCGCATGGTCACTGCGGTAACCTTCGACGCGGATCTGCTGCATGCTTTTCAGGCCACGCACGACGCGCGAGCGATTGCTCTGGGTCAGCTTGCCCTCGACGACCTTCATGAGTTCGTCGCGACGCCCGGGATCGGTGCGCACCAGATAGGCCGAACTGGTGCCGTAAGCGACACGCTGCGGAACCAGGATCGAATATTCGTCGATGTTCTTGTCGCCGTCGCGGCTGCCTGCGCCGGGCCACGGCTTCTGCAAGCGGTCCACGACGCCGACGACGGTGTTGGGCGCGCCCTTGGGGTCGATGTAGAACGACTGGCCCACGGCGTTCTGGCCCGGAAAGAGTTTCTGCGCGAGCGCCCTGGTGACGATCAAGCCGGCTGGCCAAGTCGTCGCATTGCGGTCGCGGAACGAGATCTCCTCGGGCTTGAAATTCCGGCCGGCGACAAGATCGAGCCCGTAGGCGTCCAGGCCGTGCTCGTCGACGAAATATATCGCGGCACTCGTGGTCGACGTTTTCTGGTTGGGCACCAGACTGACACCCTCGCCCCAACCACTGAATGTCAGCGGCAGCGTGTTGATCGAGGTCGCCGCGTGCACGCCGGGCAAGCCGCGCAGTAGCGCCAGATCCTGAGCAAACGCGTTGCGTACGTTGAATTCGGCGCCGAAGCCGGTACTGGTAACCATGAAGGTATCGGCTTCGTTCATGCCGGTCGGCCGCCCGGTCTTTTCGATGCGCTGCGAAATGATGAAGAGCGCGTTGCAGACGATCGCGAGCGTGAGCGCTATCTGGACTCCGATCAGGATCAGCGCGACCTTGCTTCGCATCAGGGCGGAAAGAATCGGTCGGATTTCCATGGCGCATCCTCGCAGGTTCTATTGGGTCTTCAGCTGCGCCGCCGGGGCAATCTGGCAGGCGCGCCAGGTCGGATATACGCCGGCCAGAACGGCAGCCACGATGGCGACCACGATCGTCGTCAGGACCATCGTCCAGTCGAGTTGGGCGACGGTGCCGAAACCGTTGTACAGCGAACGCACCAGCCAAAGCCCGAGACCGGTGAGCACGAGCCCGATCAGGCCGCCACTGATGCCGATCACGCCGGCCTCGATCAGATGCTGGCCGAACAACTGCGGCTTGCTGGCGCCGAGTGCCCGGCGCAGACCGATTTCGCCGGACTTGCGCATGAACTTCGCCAGCAGCAGGCCGATGGTATTGATCAGACAGACGACAAGAAATGCAAACGACAGCCATACCTGAATCTGCACATCGCGCGGCACGACTTTTTGCGAATCGAGCCAGTCCGTCACGTTCAGCAGCCGATTGTTGATTGGCCGCGGGAAACGCCCGAGCTTTTTCTGTTCCCCGACATAGTTCGCGAGGAACGAGGAGTAGGCCTGCATCTTCGCGGGCGTATCCAGCTCCACCCAGAACTGGTTCCAGATGCACTCGGACGCAAGATAGCCTTCCCATCCCGGCGCGGAATTTTCCCAGCAGTTGTTGTTTCCCGACGAACCGGTCTTGAGTTCGATCGCGGTCGTGAAAGGGATGTAGAACTCCTCGGGGGCGTTGAGCGTGCCGTTGGTCAGGTCGTAGAACTTCACCCGTGGTTGCCACGTATCGAGCACGCCGCTGATCGTGTAGTCGATATTGTTGAGCCGTACGGTCTTGCCGACGCTGTTGCGGCCGCCGAAGAGCTTCTCGTTGGTTTCCTTGCTGAGCACGACCACGCGCGTGTGCGCATCGTCCTGCGCACGCCCCCATGGCCCGCCATATCGGAACGGCGGTTCGAACATCGGGAAAAAATCGCCCCATGTCGCGCGCCCCAGCGCCATGAACGGTTTGACCTCGGGGTTCTCGGGCTGGATCGGGAAGGACACCTTGTACATCGCGGCCTGGCGATCGGCTTTGCCCGCTTCCATCAGTGCCGTCGCATCCCGATAAGTCACCTGATCGGGCGGCGAACCGTCGTCGTCATAGGCCTGGTTCGGATCCCAGTTGTCGAGCTGCACGTAATGAAGCTTGTCGCTCTTCCACGGAATCGGATCGCTACCCATCAGATGGAATACGGTCAGCGCGGTCATGCTCGCCGCAATGCCGAGCGCGATACCGAACACCATCAGCGCAGTAAGGACCGGATTGCGCCGCAGGCTGCGCAAACCCAGTTGCAGGTAGTAGGCGAACATGGCCGATGCCCCAGGTTATGCCGTGGCCGAAACCGCATCGTCGTCGCGCACGCTGCGTCCGAGATTCGGCTCTTCGTCGAAATCGGTGACCTGACCATCGATGATATGCACGTTGCGGTGTGCGCGCGCGGCGAGTTCGGCATCGTGGGTGACCATGACGATGGTAGTGCCCTCGCGATTGATTTCCTCCATGAGTTCGAGCACTCCACGCGCCATCAGGCTGTCGAGATTGCCGGTCGGCTCGTCGGCCATCAGCAGGCGCGGCGAGCCGGCCAGCGCGCGCGCGATTGCAACGCGCTGCTGCTGGCCACCCGAGAGTTCCGACGGATAATGCTTCAGGCGCGAGGCCAGGCCGACACGGCCGAGCGCCTCGTTGATGCGCCGTTTGCGCTCGGCGGCATCGAATCCGCGATAGCGCAAGGGCACGTCGACGTTGTCGGCGATATCGAGATCGGGAATCAGGTTGAAGCTCTGAAAAATGAAGCCGATCTTCTCGTTGCGCAGCCGCGAACGCTCGCGATCGTTCATGCCGTGCACGTCGACGCCGTCAAGCAGGTATTCGCCCGCCGTGAACTCCTCGAGCAGACCGGCAATATTGAGAAACGTCGTCTTGCCCGATCCCGACGGCCCGGTCACGGCGACGAATTCGCCTTCGCGCACATGGATCGAGAAGTCGCGCAACGCGTAGGTCTCGATCAGATGCGTGCGATAGACCTTCTGGAGGTGAGTCATTTTGAGCATCGGCTTTGCCTCTTGGTTCGGGGTTCGGAATCCGGGAACACGGGGCGCTCTGCCTATCCCGAGTCCCGGCTGTACATCAATGCAGCGACACGCGCTGGGCGCCGTTGAACGCATCCGTGCCGGAAATGACCAGACGATCGCCCTCCTTGACGCCCGCGACGATTTCGACCGCATTGAGGCTGGTCGCGCCAACCTGGATCGGCGTGCGTTCGGCGACATCGCCATGCACGACGTAGGCGACGCGCCCGGCACCGCTATCGACAAACGGTCCACGCTCGACCATCAGCACGTTCGGGTGCTGGTCGATCAGGATGCGCGTGGTCAATTGCTGGTTCTGGCGCAAGCCGGCCGGCTTGTCCTTGCCGAACGCAATGCGTCCGGTGACCTGACCGGCAACGACTTCGGGCGAGACCGCGCTGACCGTACCGTCGTATTGGGTCGTCCCGTCGCGGATTTCGGCGGGCATGCCGATCGCCAGATCGTGCGCGAACACTTCCGGAACCTGCACCTCGACCTCGAGTGCCGAAAGATCCACGACCGTGATCAACGGCGCATTCGCCGCAACATTGGCGCTCTGCTGCACCAGCAGTTGTCCGACCTGGCCGTTGACCGGCGAGCGCACCTTGAGCTCATCGACCTGGCGCGTCAGATCCTGCACCAGCAACTGCTGGCGATCGAGCGCGAGATGCTTGGTCTTCACGTCGAATGCCTGCGCTTCGCGCTCGAGCTCGACATCCTTTTTCGCCTGCTTGACCGTCAATTCGGCCTTGGCCAGCGCGTCCTTCGCGCGCAACACGTCGAGCTCCGGCAACGCACCCAGGTTGAACCCCTTGCTGTTGCGCTCGAGTTCGCGCGCGGCCGTCTGGCGATCGATCTCGGCCTGATCGAGCGCGGTCTGCACCGCGGCCTGCTGCTTGCGGCCGTCGATGCCCGTGCGTTCGACCGCAATGGTCAGGCTGTCGAGGGTCGCCTGTTCCTGCTTGAGCCGGTTGGTCAGTTCGGGGCTGTCGACTTCCGCCAGTACCGCATCCTTCGCCACCTTGTCACCGGCATGCACGTCGAGCTTGACGAAGCCGGCGCTCGGCGCATACAGGGTCGGGCTGACTGCCGCGACCACGCGCCCCTGCACCGACACATCGCGCGTAAGCGTGCCGCGCGTCACCGGCGCGATGCGCAGC
>JBAVZT010000278.1:0-5458 GCA_049588955.1 Rhodanobacteraceae bacterium
TGCCTGCGTCGTTGCGCCCTCGTTGTACAACGGCTACCGGCAGACCGGGCGTCCGATGATCGCCGACAGCTCCATCTACAACCTGCATGTGGGGTTCAACGACACCCGTCGCAGCGATTATATAGGCGAGGCCGACGGACCGGCGTTGCAGACGTTTCTCGACAGCGGCGCGACGCCGCAGGCACGCAATGCCGTGACCATGAACAAGCTGCGTGCCGAAGTGGCCGAGCGCGGCATCGGATCGGTGCTGAGGGTGCAACTGGGCGGCCAGTATTTCCGGCTGTTCAGCGCCAAGACCACGCTGGTTTCGCAGTTGCCAGGGCCGGTGTGTGCCGGACATATCGAAGCGTATGCGGCCAGTTGGCTGGCTCGGCCGCTGACGATGCTCGCCTGGCTCAGCCATGCGCTGACGCTCGTACTCGCCGCGTTCGGCCTGGCCTGCTGGCGGCGCTGGCGACAACCGCTGGCAGCGATCTCGTTGCTTTTCCTTGCTTACCAGATGGCCTTGTTTCTCGGCCTGCACGTGATGGAGCGGTATATCGTCCAGATGCTGCCGTTCCTGTGCTTGTTCGCAGGCAGTTTCACCGCGGCGATCTTGTCCAGACGGCGTGCCGAGGGCGATGTCCGGGTGATCGCGCTCACGCCGCTCCGGCTTGCGTGCGGCGCTGCGTTGGCGGCGCTGCTGCTGTTTTTCGCGTTTGCCGGGCCGCTGCTCGATCGCGCCTGCGCCTGACCTCGACGCACGCTTCCGGTATCCTCGCGCGGCCTTTCACTCGTTGCCCCGGGATGCGCCGCCACCTGATCGATCTCCTGCTGTTCAGCACCTACGCGGAACTGCGCGCCGAACGCGCGCGCAACTATCTCGGCCTGCTGTGGTGGGTGCTCGAACCGGCGATGATGATGGCCGCGTTCTGGCTGGTGTTTTCGGTGGTGCTCAAGACCGGCGGCCCGGAGTACCTGCCGTTTCTCCTGATCGGACTGACCATCTGGCAATGGATGAAATCGTGCATTACCCATTCGGGGCACGCGATCTGGACCAATCTCGCGCTGCTGCGCCAGATCAGCTTGCCGCCAGTGATACTTCCGCTGGTGCAGATGTTTGCCGACACCGTCAAGTTCTTCTACATCTTCGCGCTGCTGCTGGTGATTCTGTGGTGTCTGGGCTATCCGCCGAATATCACGTATTTCGCGCTGCCGGCGCTGTTTGTCGCGATTTTCCTGTTTGCGGCCGGACTCGGTTTCCTGATGGCCGCCATCGTGCCTTTTCTGCCCGACATGCGTTTCGTGATCGAACAGGTGCTGACCGTGGTGATGTTCATGTCGGGTGTGGTGTTCGCGCTCGACAGCGTGCCCGAACCGCTGCGCACCTGGTTCAGGCTCAATCCGGTCGCCGAGCTCGTCGATGCGACGCGCGGCATCCTGATGTACGCACGCTGGCCGGACTGGCCGGCTCTCGCGCTGGTCAGCGCGATTTCGGGTCTGGTCTGCGTGTTCGGCGCCTGGGTGGTCACGCGACAGGCAGCCCGCTATCCGAAACTGGCGGTTTGACGTGAAATGAACGACGTGCTGGTCGAACTGGAGCGTGTCGGTGTCGCCTACAACGCGCAGCGGAGCGTCGGTGGCGCGAGCTTCTGGGCGCTTGAGGATGTCAGCCTGAAACTTCGACGCGGCGAGCGCCTCGGCGTGATCGGCCGCAACGGCGCCGGCAAGAGCACGCTGCTGCGCGTGATCGCCGGCATTCTGGCGCCCGACCGCGGCCGCTTGTGGCGCGCACAGGTATCGTGTCAGTTGCTGTCGCTCGCAATCGGCTTCACGCCATACCTGACCGGGCGCGACAACGCGATGATGTCCGGTCTGATGCTCGGCCTGCGCCGCCGCGACATGGCCGAACGACTACCGGCGATCCGCGAGTTTTCCGAACTCGGTGCGTTCTTCGAGCAACCGATCGCAACCTATTCGACCGGGATGGTCATGCGTCTGGCGTTTTCAGTCGCGATCCAGGTCGAACCCGACGTGCTGCTGATCGACGAGGTACTTGCAGTCGGGGATGCCGAATTCCAGGAAAAGTCCGGCAGGGCGCTTGAGGAGCGCATGAGCGAGGGTCGCACGGTGGTACTGGTGAGTCACGACGAGTCGCAGATCGCCGCGCTGTGCGATCGGGTGTTGTGGGTCGAGCACGGCAAGAGCGTGCGCGAGGGCGCGCGCGACGACGTCTTTGCAGCCTACCATCGCGACCTGCACGTGGATGGTCCCGTCTCATGAACGCGCCCGCCGCGATGACCGAAGCCCCATTGCGCGACGTCGTGTGGGATGGGCATGCGCTGCATCTGACGCTCGATATGTCGCTCCCGAGCGGGTGTGATGTTGCGCTCGACGTGGACGAGTGCTTTTTCACCTCGGCCCGCGCCGCGGCAGATGCACGGGTCCGATTCGACTTTCCGTTCTCTCCTTCCGGACAAGCTGCAATGCGCGTGCTGCCACGGCTCGGACGCGACGGGCCGGCGCTGACGGTTGAGCCGCTGAATGTCGCGTTCGATGCGATTGCTCCGATGCCGGCGAACGCGGTGTCACCGACGCCGCTGCTGCCGCTGGCGGACGGACAACGGCTGCCGTACGGCAGCGATTGCGCCCGGCGCGATGTGGTCATCGTGGTACCGGTATACAACGCGGCCGCACACGTCGAGCGCTGTCTCGATGCGCTGCTCGCGCATACACGCGGTCGCGCGCGATTGCTGCTGATCGACGACGCGAGCACGGACCCCTCGATAGCACCGCTGCTTGAGCGCCACGCTCGCCTGCCCGGCGTTACCGCATTGCGCAACGCGAACAATCTCGGCTTTACCGCTACCGCGAATCGCGGTATCAGCGCGGCCGATCGCGCCGACGTGGTCCTGCTGAATGCCGATACCGAGGTCGGACCGAACTGGCTGACCGGCCTGCGCCGTGCGGCGTACGCGCGAGACGACACCGGCTCGGCGACGGCCGTTTCGGACAACGCAGGGGCATTTTCGGTGCCGGAACTCGAGCAGGCCAACACGCTGCCGGCATGCTGGTCGCTGGTGCAAAGCGCGCGGGCGCTCTGGCAGCACGCCGGCCTGGCCTATCCGGAACTTCCAACCGGCAACGGTTTTTGCATGTATCTGAAGCGCGCGATGCTCGATGCCGTCGGAAATTTCGACGCGGCGGCGTTTCCACGCGGCTACGGCGAGGAGAACGATTTGTGCCAGCGCGCATGCATGCTGGGTTGGCACCATGTAATCGCCGGCAATGTCCTCGTCGCCCATGCCCGCAGTCAGAGCTTCGGCGACGTCGAACGCAGCGCGCTCGGCTCTGCCGGCATGGCCGTGCTGCGTAGTCGCTATCCGCATTACGAAGTCGAGATCGAGGAGAAGTTGTTTTCATTCGAGCGGCGCGTGCTGGACTGGCGCGTGCGACGGATTTTTTCCGCCGCGCGCAACGACAGCGCGCCGCGGGCGCGATTGCTCTGGTTCGGAGACGCCGCGCCCGCACTCGCCGACTGGGCGGTATGGCGCGTGCGCCAGGAACACGGTGCGCTCGTGCTCACGGCGCCCGACGCGACAGACCCTGCGGACACGACGGTCGCGCACGTCGATGCCCCAGCCCAATCGTGCGAAGTACTCTGGGACTGGCTGCAAACCCGGGCATTCGAACAAGTCGTTGTCGGCGCAGGTGACACCTTCGGGTTCGAATCGCTTGCGCGCGCACTGGACCTTCCGGTAACGCGTCCGGATTCCGGCCGAGGCGTCGCTCAGGCCTGTGCCGAGGCCCGGATTCGGTCGCGCACTTTCGCCGGCGCGTCGGTGTGACTGCGCCTTTTCGACGTGCGTTGATAACGGGCATCAGCGGTCAGGATGGCGCATGGCTTGCCGCACGGTTGCTTGCGGAAGGGGTGCGCGTCAGCGGCACGCATCGGCCCGGACGGGTCGATGGGTGGCGCCTCGACGAACTGGGCATTGCCGGCCACGAGTCCTTGCGTCTGCATGCGCTTGATCTGCTCGATGGCGATGCGTGCCGCCAGCAGCTGGCCGAAACCGGCCCCGACGCGATATTTCATCTGGCCGGACAATCGAGCGTGGCCGCGAGCCTTGCGGATCCGCTGGGAACCATCGCGGCAAACGGCATGGCTTCGCTCACCCTGCTCGAAGCGCTGCGCCTCGAGCTACCGACCGCACACGCGGTGATCGCGACGAGCGCACAGATGTTCGGCGGCAGTGCGATCACGCCCTGCGATGAACACACACCGCCCGGTCCCGCCGATCCGTATGGCCTGTCCAAACTGATCGCCCACCGGGCAGTCGGAATCTGGCGCACAAGCTACGATCTTGCTGCCAGCAGCGCGATCCTGTTCAACCATGAATCCGAACTGCGCGCAGAGACCTTCGTCACGCGCAAGATATCGCGCGCGGTGGCACGCATCGCGCTCGGGCGCGAGCAGTCGGTCCAACTGGGCAATCTCGACGCACGGCGCGACTTCGGCTACGCACCCGACTACGTCGACGCACTGATGCGGCTTGCGCGCCGCGCCACTCCCGGTGATTTCGTGCTGGCCACCGGCAACGTTACGAGTATTCGCGAATTCGCAACCACGGCGTTCGCGAGCGTCGATATTGCGCTCGACTGGCACGGCGCCGGCGCCGGCGAAGTCGGGATCGAGCGCAACAGCAAGCGCGTGCGCGTGCGCGTTGATCCGGCATTGTTGCGCATGCACGATCCCGGCTTCCTGATCGGCGATGCGGGCAAGGCGCAGCGGGAACTGGATTTCGTGCCCAGCGTCGATGTGGCCGGCATCGCGCGGCGCATGGTGTTCGCCGATATTGCTCGCGAGCGCGGGCAACCGCCATTGCAACGATGCGACGTCTGAGATGCGTGTCATCTTCAATGTCGATGCGATCTGCGCGCCACTGACCGGCATCGGCCGCTACGCGCTGGAACTCGCGCGCGGCCTGGCAAGCCACGCCGACATCGAAGCCCTCAAGCTGTACTCGGCCTACCGCTGGGTGGACGATCCGGAGCAGGCGCTCGGCGCCAATCGGCTCATGGCGCGATTGCGTCGAAATCTCCCGTTCAAGGCATTTGCGCTCGAAGCCTACACGCAGTTGCGCGGCGCATTGTTTCGCGCGCACACACGGCGCCTTTCCGGCTGGCTGCTGCACACCCCGAACTACGTGCTGATGCCGTTCGATGGGCCCGCGTTGACCACGGTGCACGACTTGTCCTGGCTGAATTATCCCGAGACCCATCCCCCCGAGCGCGTACGCTTTCTCGATCGCCACCTTCCGCGTTCGCTCGAACGCGCATCGATCGTGTTGACCGATTCGCAATTCATTGCCGATGAGCTGGTGGACAAACTCGCTGTGGAGCGCGCGAAGCTGCGCGTCGTCCCGCTCGGGGTGGACCGCGCCTTTCGCGCGCGATCGAGCGCGGAGCTGGCCCCGGC
>JBAVZT010000279.1:0-3526 GCA_049588955.1 Rhodanobacteraceae bacterium
GCTCGGCACCGCGTACGGCACGAGGATCAAGAGCTGCTCCGATGCAGCAGCTGTGGCTTTGCTGTGACGTCGGTCCCGTAGGCGGCGGCGGATGGTGGCCGGAAAAGCCCGCAGGCGGCGCCTCCACGTGGCCTGCTCGCCGCCGAGGCGAGCGCAACCCGTGCGACAGAATCTCATCAGGCGAGAGAAGCGAAACGCCAACAGGCGAGTCTCGGCTCGCCACCGGTTACGTCTCAATGTTGACACTGCGGACAATGAAAGCTCGATCGCTGACCGAGCCGCAGCGCCTTGATCGACGCGCCGCAGACCTTGCACGGCAAGCCGGCGCGAGCGTACACGAACAAGTCCTGCTCGAAATAGCCGGGCGCGCCATCGGGAGCCAGAAAATCGCGCAGCGTGGTGCCGCCGCGCGTGATCGCAAGGCTCAATATGCGTTTCACTTCAAGCGCGAGACGCGCGTAGCGCGCACGCGAAACCGTTCCGGCGGCGCGCGCCGGATGAATTCCGGCTGCAAACAATGCCTCGGCCGCATAGATATTGCCGACGCCGACGACAACCTGCTGGTCCATCAGGAAATGCTTCACCGGCGCCGATCGATCACGGGACTTGCGCCACAGGTAGTCGCCGTCGAACGCCTCGGCCAACGGCTCGGGGCCGAGTGCCGCGAGCAGCGGATGCAGGCGACCACGCGGCTGCCACAGCAGACAGCCGAAACGGCGCGGATCCGTGTAGCGCAGCACGCGCCCGGAGTCGAGCTGCCAGTCGTAGTGATCGTGCACTCCGATCGGGCTCGACGGGCCGAGGATGCGCAGTGCACCGGACATGCCCAGATGCACCAGCGCGCTGCCGGCGTCGGTATGGACCAACAGATATTTTGCGCGCCGCTCGAGCGATTCGATGCGCCGCCCCGGCAGCCGCGAACGCAAGGTACGCGCGATCGGCCAGCGCAGTTTCGGCTGACGCACCACGACGGCAAGCACGCGGCGGCCGATCAGATGCGGCGCCAGTCCACGCAGCGTGGTTTCGACTTCGGGCAGTTCGGGCACGGGGTTCGAGAGACGAAGATTCGGGATTTGTGCGACCGAAATCAGTTGGGCGAAACAAGGTGACGTCGATCGGAAGGTCCGAGCAGCGCTTGTGCCTGTGCTTCGTCGAGCGCGTACACCAACGGTGGTGTCTCGCGCAGTGCCAGCGTACTCGCTGCGCGGCGGTAGAAGCGATAGTCGATCCTGTTGCCGTCGCCAAGGCGCAGTTGCGCATGGACGGTTGCCCCGGTGAGATGCGCTTCGGAGTCCGCCTTGACGATGCGTTGTGCCTCGGTTGTGCGCCAGGCATCCATTCGCTGCGGTTGCGGCACGTCGTCCACTCGCAACTCCAGCAACTCGGCTCCGGGCGGCAGCAGGTGCCGATCGAGTTCGCTCGCGGCATCGGCGTTCAGGTACGGGCTGAAGCGATCCTCGACCAGGGCGATGCGGTTGCCGATGCGCACATAGCGATCGCCGTCGATCGCGTCGGTGGTGCCGAACGCAAGTTGCTCGGACCCGAGTTCCATGGTCGCCCATGCCGGATCGAGACCGAGTCGGGGCAGGTCGAGCGCACCCGCAGCGCGCAGCGAACGCACCGGTTCATGGGCAATCGCCAGCAACCGCGCGACCGCGTTGTCGTCGGCCGGCAACCGATACGGAGTTTGCATCCACCAGTGGCCGGAAATCTTCTCAAAGCGACGCGACGCGCAGTCGTGGCATTGCACGGAGAACGCATTGATCGCATCGATATCGAGCGTGGTCAGTGGCGGTTCCCGCAAATCCTGCTCACGCCGCACTTCGGCGAACACGGCGACGCCGAGCAGCAACGCCAGAGCAAGCAGGATCAGATTGGTGCGCATGGAGCGAGTCATGGCGGATCGAGATCGGCTGAGCACCGGCTTCGGCGACTCGGCCGGTCAGCGCCGGCGCCGGCGCCAGCGAATGCCGCAGCCTGCGATCACAAGCAGCGCCGGAATGCCGATCAGGAACGTCAATCCCAACGCGTCGAGCGCCGCTTGCGACAATTTCAATTCGCGATCCGGGGCGCTGCGGTCCGGTACCGTGATCAGCGTGTCGTCGCCGAGCAACCAGTCGAACACGCGCTGCCCGAATTCGCGGTTGCCGCCGTTGCCGAGGAAGCTGTTCGACAGAAAATCGCCATCGCCGATCACGACCACGCGCTGTTCACGTTTGCCCGGGCGCGGCGACAGGCGCGTGAGCGCGAACGCGAGATCCAGCGGTCCCGGAATCTCGCCGGCATCGGCGTCGTAGCGAATATGACCCGACGCGTCTCCGGCCTTCGGGATCGGGCCGGTTTCGGTCCACGATTTGTCCGAGCTGCGCAGGATCGACGCGAATTTCCACCGGGTTCCGGCGAGCTGGCCGAGTGCGGCCGGTTGCGGGAACAGCGTGGTCAACGCGAAGTCGCGCGTGATCGCGTGATCGGGATATGCGCTGATCGCGACGAAACTGGGGTCGCCGATGCCGAATGCCTGACTCCCGCCGTCCACCACGGTGCCGCGCAGCACTCGCAGCGACAGCTTCTCGGCGAGTGGTTCGAGACCGATGTCCTGGCCGGGCTCGGTGAGCCACAGCAGATTGCCGCCGCGCGCAACATAGTCGTCGATCTCCCCGACCACCTTCGGCGCGAGCGCCACCTGCGGATCGGCGATCACCAGAAGGTCGGTGTTTTCCGGCACGCGACCGCCGGATGCGAGTGCAAGCGGCAGCGCGCGAATGCCTTCGTCGGCGAGCAACGTGGCGAACTGACCGAGATCGGCGTTGGCCTTGCCGCCCGGTTGCCGTTCGCCCTCACCCTCGAGAAACGCGACAACGTGATCGCGTGAGCGCGCGAGTCGTTGCAGCGCGCCGGAGAACTCCGCCTCGCTCAACACCTTGAGGCGCTCGCTGCGATCGTGGTAGCGGATTTCGATCTCGCCGTCGAGGCTGATGCCGGCGCTGCGCATGGCCGCCGGGTCGGCATCCGGATCGACGAAACGCAGCGTGAGATCGGGTTTCACACGCCGATAGCGTTCGATGAATTGCGTGATGACGGCACGCAGGCCGCCCTGCGGGCGCGCGTAGCTGATGACCTCGACCGGCGCCTGCATGGCGTGCAGCAGCGCGACCGACGCCGGGGAAAGACTCGCGCGCCGGTTGGCGCTCCAATCGCGCTCGAACCCGAAGCGCGTACTCAGGAACGCGACGCAACCCGCCACCGCGAGCAACAGCGTGATGCGCAGCGCTTTCGAAAACGTCGCGCGCATCAGTCGATGCTTCCACGCAAGCCGTTGAGTCGCCAGACGGCCAGAACCAGAGCGATCGCCGTCAACAGCAGAAAATACACGATATCGACGCTGGCGACGAGACCGCGCAGGAACGGTTCGAGATGGCTGCCCGATGCGAGATAATTGATGCTGGCATTGTCGACGCCTTCGAGTCGCGCGCCGGCATCGACGACCGACAGCAGCACCGCCGCGGACAGGGCCGCGCCCGCCGCC
>JBAVZT010000280.1:0-2394 GCA_049588955.1 Rhodanobacteraceae bacterium
CAATGAAGCCACGCGGTACGCGCAAGGGAAAGCGCGTGTCCGCAATCGGGGACAGGCTGATGCCGAGCTGATCGAGCCCGACCAGACGCAGCAGTTCCGCCGGATCCGAAACCGCCTCGCGCCAAAGTCGTTGCCAGCGTGGTAGCTGCGCAGGCACAGGGTTAACGGCTATCATTGCACTCCGGTTCGGCACACCATTCAAGTCGAGCAGGGTCCGCGGACCATCGTCGGATCAATCGCGCCGATCCGCATCTCTCAGCCGCTTCTGCAGCGGCGGGTTCCAGGAGCGCTGCATGGCAAGTTATGGCATGAACGACGTAAAGAACGGTCTCAAGATCATTGTGGACGGTGCGCCGTGCACGATCGTCGACACGGATTTTATCAAGCCCGGCAAAGGACAGGCGTTTACCCGCGTAAAGTACCGCAATTTGAAGACCAATCGCACGGTCGAGATGACGATGAAATCGACCGATACGGTCGAAGGCGCGGACGTCGTCGATACCGACATGGAGTTTCTCTATTCGGACGGCGAATTCTGGCATTTCATGCACCCCGATACGCATGAACAGATTGCCGCGGACAGCGCGGCGGTGGCCGACGCGGCCAAGTGGCTCAAGGGCAACGAGAGCGTCATTGTGACGCTGTGGAACGGCAACCCGCTGACGGTGGCGCCACCGAATTTCGTGGAACTTGAGGTTACCGAAACCGATCCCGGCGTGCGTGGCGACACTTCCGGTGGCGGCGGCAAACCGGCGACGCTCGAAACCGGTGCGGTCGTGCGCGTCCCGCTGTTCGTCAATCAGAACGAACTGATCAAGGTCGATACCCGGACTGGCGAGTATGTTGGACGGGTCAAATAGCAGCAAGCGCGCATGTCCGACACCGTGCCGATCGCAACCGATCTGCTGATTGAAGCGCGCTGGGTCGTGCCGGTTGAACCGGAGGGCGTGGTATTGCGCGACCATGCGGTCGTGGTCGACGCCGGCCGGATCGTCGCCGTGGTTGCCGCCGCCGAAGCGCGCACGGCCTACGCTCCGCGTGAACGTGTGGAACTGGCTCAACATGTTCTGATCCCGGGTCTGGTCAACGCCCACACCCACAATCCGATGACCTTGATGCGTGGGTTGGCCGACGATCTGCCGTTGATGCGCTGGCTTACCGAACACGTGTGGCCGGCCGAAGCGGCAGTCATGAGCGCCGAATTCGTTCGCGACGGCGTGGAACTCGCGATTGCCGAGATGCTGCGCGGCGGCAGCACCTGCTGCAACGAACTTTATTTCTTTCCGGACGCCCAGGCCGCAACCTATCGGCGCTTCGGCTTCAGGGCGCTGATCGGTTTGCCGATTATCGAGTTCCCGAGTGCGTGGGCGGCGAGTTGCGATGAATATTTCGACAAGGCGCTTCTCGTTCACGACGAATACAAGGGCGATCCGTTGATCGGGACGGCGTTCGGGCCGCACGCGCCCTATACCGTGTCGGACGCGAGTTTCGGTCGCATCCGTGTACTTGCCGATCAGCTCGATCTGCCGGTGCACATGCATGTTCACGAGACGGCAAGCGAAATCGATGAAAGCCGGCGCGAGCACGGTCTGCGTCCGTTCGCGCGGCTGCAGAAGCTCGGCATCGTCAATGATCACCTGATCGCGGTGCACATGACCCAGGTGACCGACAGCGAGATGGAGACCTGTGCGGAGGCGGGCGTTTCCGTAGTGCACTGCGCCGAGTCGAACATGAAGCTGGCCAGCGGGTTCTGTCCGGTCGCGGCCATGCGCCGCAGCGGTGTGAATGTTGCTCTCGGTACCGACGGGTGCGCGTCCAACAACGATCTCGACATGTTCGGCGAAATGCGCAGTGCGGCGTTGCTGGCCAAGGTGGTGGCGCAGGATGCGAGCGCACTGAACGCAGCGGCAACGTTGCGCGCCGCCACGCTGAATGGCGCGCGTGCCCTGGGTTGGGAGGATCGGATCGGTTCCATCGAACCGGGCAAGCAGGCCGACTTGACGGCGCTGCGATTCGACGCCGTCGAGAGCCAGCCCCTCTACAATGTGATTTCGCAACTGGTCTACGCGAGCGGACGCCAGCAGGTCAGCGACGTGTGGATTGCGGGGGTGCGCAAACTGCGCGATCGAGTGTTGGTCGATCTGGATCCGGCCGAGTTGATCGACAAGGCTGTGCGCTGGCGCGATCGGCTTGCCGGCGAAGCCGTGATCGGCGCCGCCGCTGCGGCGGCCGGATCGGGATGAGCACCGGACCGGTCAATGTCGATGCGGCCGAGATCGCGAAGTTCGATCGGCTCGCCGCACGCTGGTGGGATCCGGACGGTGAATCGCGCGCGCTGCATGATCTCAATCCGCTGCGCCTGGCGTGGATCGGCGAACGCACGCGGCTCAAGGA
>JBAVZT010000281.1:0-26215 GCA_049588955.1 Rhodanobacteraceae bacterium
CGGGTTTGAATGTGTGTGCGCAAAGCGCCACTGAACAGGTCTTCGACCTCCTGCTGGCGCCGATGCAGACCATGCCTGCGCGCGAATTCGAGTGCTGCGGCGGCAACCAGAAACGAGCCGAATGCGACCACGCGGTCGCGCGCTTTGGCAGTTGCGAACGCGGCATCGAGCGCATCGGCCAGCCTATCGTGAACCAGCACCGGCGCATCGTCGCCGCGCAGCGCCACTTCGACCCGCGGGCGCAGTGCCGTTACTGCGAGACCACGCGCGGAAATATCGGCCATGCCGGCCAGATGCCAGGCGCCGAAGCACCCATCCAGAGCAGTTACGATCGCGCCGATGTCCTTGTCGTCGAATGCGCTGAACACCGCGATATTGCGCCCGGACGGGGGATGGGCGCGCAACCATTGCGCCAGAACCTGCGCGGCCTGCGCGTTGTGGGCGACATCGACGAGCCAGTCGCAATGGCCACCGAATCGATCAAGTCGCCCCGCGAGCCGGGCTGCGGCAACCCCTTGAGCGATCGCTGCGGGATTCCAGTCGACTCGATCAGCCAGGGCAGCCAGGGCTGCGATCGCAGCGGCGGCATTGGCTGTCTGACACGGCGCTCGCAGACCGGGCTCGGGTAGTGCGAGTTCGATATCGGCGCTGTGCCAGCTCCAGCCGGATGGCTGGCTTTGCACAAGGAAATCACGGCCGGCCTGACGCAGATCGGTTCCGATACGATGCGCCTCGTCCAGCAAGCCTTGCACCGGCGTCGCTGTGCCGACGATGCCCGGATGGGCGCGACGGAATATGCCGGCTTTCTCGCGGCCGATGCCATCGAGATCATCGCCGAGGTATTCGCGATGATCGAGGTCCACCGTGGTGACGATGGCCGCGTCGGCATCGACGATGTTGACCGCGTCCAACGACCCGCCGAGTCCGACTTCGAGAAGGGCGACATCGAGTCCAGCGTCCGCAAACAGGTCCAGCGCCGCAAGCGTGCCGAACTCGAAATAGGTCAGCGAAATTTCGCGGCGCGCCGCTTCGATACGACTGAAAGCCCCGATCAGCGCGATATCCGATGCCTCGCGCCCACCGATCCGGATACGTTCGTTGTAACGCATCAGATGCGGCGACGTGTAGCTGCCGATGCGCTTGCCTGCGGCGGCGAGCATCGCTTCGAGGAAGGCAACCGTGGAACCCTTGCCGTTGGTACCACCCACGGTAATGACAACCGGCGCCGGCGCGCGTGCACCAAGGCGCAACCATACTTCGCGCACCCGCTCCAGACCCAGCTCCACGTCGCGCGGATGGATGCGCTGTTGATAGTCGAGCCACTCTTGGAGCGTGCGGGATTGCGCCATGGACAGGGTTTTTCGGGCGGCGCGCAATGGTGAAGTCTGGGGCGTCGCTTCGCAATCTTCTTCCGAATCATCGCCGTGTTCGCGCCATCGCATCCACCGAGGAACGCGAAACCCCATCGAGAACCCTTGAAATCCGTGATCAACGCGTCAGGATGCGCCGCGGCCGGATCGGCAATTTGCCGCGCCAATACTGGATCAACACGAACCCGATCGCCATTCCGCCGAGATGCGCGAAGTGCGCCACACCGGCTTGCGTGCCGGTTACACCAAGGAACAACTCGATCACGCCGTACCCGATCACGAACAACCACGCCGGCATGGGTATCGGCGGGAACAGCAGCATGATGCGCGCGTGCGGATACATCATGCCGTAGGCGAGCAGAAGGCCGAAGATACCGCCCGACGCACCGAGCGTCGGATAGAAACCGCCGCTCCAGAAGTGCACGACCAGGAGCTGCGCGACAGCTGCACCGACGACACAGACGAAGTAGTAGAACGCGAACGGTCGCGATTCGAACATTTCCTCGATCGGTCCGCCGAACATCCACAACGCGAACATGTTGAAACCGATGTGCATGAGGCTGCCATGCAGAAATGCATAGGTTACGAGTTGCCATGGTTCGAAGCCGACCACATTCCCGTACGGCGACGGGCCGATCGGCCACAACGCGAAATGAATGATCAGCAGGTTGCCGGTCACCATCTGCAACAGATAGATCGCAACGTTCGCGATCAACAACGCACGCGTTACCGGAGGCATGTGGTAGGGCATCAATCGTTCCGGCCTGGACAATCGGTCATTGTGCCGCGTGGCTTGCGCGAACGCGAGGCGAAGGTCCCCACAGTTGCGCGTCGAGATCCAGATCGCGCTGCCAGCCGAATCGACGCATGTCGATACGGCCTGCTGCGGGTCGCACGCCTTCGCGCGCCAGACGGCGCAATTGTTCGCGATGGGGCCTGCTGCCGACGGGAAAGGCGACACGGCCATCGGCGCGGATCACGCGATGCCATGGCAGCGACGGATGGGCCGGTGTCACACGCAGTACGTGGCCGACCAGCCGCGCCCGTCCGGGCAATCCGGCGCGCTCGGCGATTTCTCCGTAGCTCGCCACGCAGCCACGCGGAATAGCCGCAATCGCGCGCAGGATCCCCGCATGGTCGGGAATTGATGCATGATCGACTGACTTCATTGCCTCAGGAAGCTAGCATAGGCGAGCGTCCGAACGGAACGATGAATTTCGATGCGCTCTCGATGCGCAAGGAGTAGCTGCGATGCAGAGTTTCGAGCAGATTCGTTCGCATGTCGGAAGCAAACATGCGCTGCGCACCAATGATCCCTATCTGATCAGCTTCGACCTCTCCCTTGCGGACGGCCGGCATCAAGGGGTCTTCCTTGCCGAGCTGGAGGACGAGGACGCCATTTCCAGCAAGTACCTGAGGATATCGACGCCGATAGGACCGTATACCGGCATGGACGGTACGCGCTGCCTGCGTTTCAACTGGGAGCAGCGCACCGGGTTCCTCGCGGTCAGCGATCTCGACGGCTCGCCCTATCTGCATCTGTGCGAAAACCGACCTTACGCGTTACTGTCAACGGACGAACTCGATCGCGTCATCCATGAACTCGGCGCACTGGGCGACCGCATCGAACAGGTCATATCGCGCGGTGGCGACACGTTCTGAAATCGGCTTGTCACCTGCCGGAGATTTGATCTTCGCCTCAGCCACCGAGCCCGAGCATTTGCAAGGCGCTCAGCAACACCCAGGCGATCGCGGCGGTGATCGGCAAGGTCAGTATCCAGGCCCATACCATGCGTTCGACGACGATCCACTTGATCGCATTGGAGCGTTTCGCCGCGCCGACGCCCATGATCGCCGATGAAACATTGTGGGTCGTCGACACGGGAATGCCGAGTATCGACGCAGTGATGATTACGGAAGTCGACGCCGTATCCGCGGCGACACCGTTGATGGGATGCAATTTCACCATCTTGTGCCCAAGTGTGCGGATGATGCGCCAGCCACCGGCCATGGTCCCGGCCGCCATGATCAATGCGCAGGTCGCCTTGATCCACACCGGTATTGTGAATTGCTGATGGGCGAGCTCGGCGATACGCAGAAACCCGAGCCATGAGGGCAACCCGTCGAACGAACCTGCCGCGGTTGCGCCGGCCAGTGCCAAGGCAATGATGCCCATGGTTTTCTGCGCGTCGTTCAGGCCATGGGAAATTCCCATCGCGCTTGACGACAACATCTGCATCTTGCCGAAGAACAGGTTCACGCTCCGCGGACGCACATAATGCTTGAGCGGGCCACGATCACCGAGCAGCGACAACGTCGCGAAGAACAGTCCCATGATCAGGAAACCGAGCAGGAAGCCGGCGAGCGGCGAGACCACCATCGGCAGGACGACTTTTGGCAACAACCCCCTTCCCTGCCACCAATGGATGCCGTCCTGCCACCAGATCAAGGCATCCCAGTGTCTATGCGCAGCGAGCGCGGCGCCGCACAGACCTCCGACCAATGCGTGCGACGAGCTGGTCGGCAAGCCCCACCACCAAGTGGTGAGATCCCACAGGATCGCGCCGAGGAGCGCGCAGATCAGGAGTTGCGGCGTGATCGTAACGACCCCGGCGTCGATCAGTCCCGTCGAAATGGTCTTCGCAACTGCGGTGCCGAGCAAGGCCCCGATGAAGTTGGTGATTGCGGCAAGGATGACGGCCTGCCCGGGCGTCAGAACCTTGGTGGCAACGATGGTCGCGATCGAATTGGCGGTGTCATGGAAGCCGTTTATGTACTCGAACAGCAAGGCGACGACCACCACGACCAACACCAGGCCCAGTGTCACTCGACCTCCTCGCGGCATGGCGAACGCAATGGGCGCGGGCCGAACCTGTCGATACGCGCGCGGCGATCGTCATGGCTGCGCGAGACCGTTCGAAACGAAAGCATTCGACATGCGCCTCAGGAATTTTTCAACACGATACGGTAAATGATGTTGCCCGCATCGCGGCAACGGTCGATCGCCTTTTCCAGCAGTTCGAACAAATCCTTGCGCAGCACCAGACGCGACACATCCTTCTCGTTGGTAAACAGGTCGCGATACAACTCGAGAATCAGCCGATCGGCTTCGCTTTCGATTGACTGCAGACGTTCATTCAGATCGTGCATGACATCGAGCTTGAAACCGCCGCGCAGCTCACCGACCATCTGCACGATGACGTCGGTGGCTTTCTCGAGCATCGCCGCGCGCGTAACGTAGCTCAGATCGGCAACACGATCGGCGAACAGGGCATAGCGTTCGGCGAACTTCTCCACGGACTTGGGGATCTTGTAAAGCGCGTTCGCCAGTGCCTCGATATCCTCGCGCTCGATGGCCGTGACGAAGGTATTCACGAGAGCCTGACTGATCTGTGCGACCAGCTCCTTCTCGCGTCGCCGGGCAACGCGAAATTCGTCAAGCGACGGCATCGCCGAATGCTCCGAAAGCAACTGGATCAAAGCGCGAGCGCTCTGCTGCCCGGCTTCGGCACTCGCTTCGAGCAAGGCAAAGAAATGTTCGCCCTTGCCGAACATGGTTTGCAGCGAAAACATATCGATGGCCCGTCCGAAAATACCTGAGGTGGAAATCGGCCGGCGAGCGCAGATGTTGCAGGTACTTCCCGCCAGCATCAAGCCACGCGTCCACGTGAATGCATAAACCGCCCGGCGAGCATGTTACCGGATTGCAGCCGTCACGCCTCGGTATCCGCGGCTTGCTTGTTATGCTGTGTCGCGCCGATAGAAAAACCATGCTGCAGCGGCAATTCCTACCCATTCCACGCGACCCGCATTATCCGTGACCGATCCCGCATCCCCTGTGGCGCACGCCGCCGAAGCCGTTCTTCCCGGGCTGATCGACCAACCGGTGGCCTGGCTGGCTCTGGTCGTGTTTGTGCTCGCCTATCTTGTCGTCGTGATGGAAGAGCGTATCGGTCTTTCCAAGTCCAAGCCGGTGATGTTGGGGGCTGCCCTGATCTGGGCCATGATCGCGTGGAACGCTGATCTGCCGGGTACTCGAGGATCGCTTGCCGTCACGCGAGCATTCGAGCACATCTTCGTCGAATTTGCGGAGCTCTTCTTCTTTCTGGTCGTGGCGATGACCTATGTCAGCGCGATGAGCGAGCGCAACATCTTCGAAGCGTTGCGCACGGCACTGACGCGACGCGCATTCAGTTACCGCCAGTTGTTCTGGGCTACCGGATCGATTGCATTCTGCCTCTCCGCACTGCTCGACAACCTGACGACCTCGTTGATCATGTCGGCGGTGATTCTTGCGCTCGGGGCCGGCAATCGGCGCTTCGTGCAGATTGCGTTCGTCAATCTGGTGGTGGCCGCCAATGCGGGCGGCGCCTGGTGTGCATTCGGCGACATCACCACACTGATGGTGTGGCAGGCAGGCAAAATCGAGTTCTTCGAGTTCTTCCGCCTGATCGTTCCCGCACTGATCGCATGGCTGGTGCCCGCGACTGTGATGCATTTCGCGGTACCCGGATCACGCCCACCGGCGGTGCCGGACGAATCCCGTATCCGGCATGGCGGACGCGGTATCTGCGTTCTGTTCGCATTGACCATAGCCATCACGGTCGGGGCACGCCAATGGCTGGGCATGCCGCCGGTTTTCGGAATGATGGCGGGGTTGGCGCTGCTCAACCTGTATGCGTTTCACATCGATCGCCAACAACGGCGCTACGCGATTGTCGCGGGTGTTTCGCTGGAGCCCTTTTCGATTTTCCGCATCATCGCCAACGCCGAGTGGGACACGCTGCTGTTCTTCTACGGCGTGCTGCTGTGCGTCGGCGGCCTCGCCGCGATCGGCTGGCTGGGCCTGGTCTCGCACACGCTGTATGGCGGGTTCGGCGCAACTACCGCCAATGTCGCGATGGGCACCTTGTCCGCCATCGTGGACAACATACCGATCATGTTCGCTGTGTTGCAGATGAGTCCGGCAATGGACCACGGTCAGTGGTTGCTGATCACGCTGACAGCCGGCATCGGCGGCAGTCTGCTTGCAGTCGGTTCGGCGGCCGGTGTCGCATTGATGGGAGTTTCGCGCGGGCAATACACGTTTACCGGCCATCTGCGCTGGACCTGGGCAATCGCGCTCGGCTATCTGATCGCCATTGCGACCCATCTTGCGGTCGTTGCGACCCATTTCAGCCCCGGCATGCCCGGCTGACATGCGGATCATCGCCGCCCGTTGCTACACTGTCGACCTGCCGCTGGGGGAACAAGGACCCCGATGCTGATAGAAATCGCGCTGGTCATCGTACTCGCGCTCTTGAGTGGATTCTTCGCGCTCAGCGAGATGGCGCTGATGACTTCGCGTGCAAGCCGCCTCAAGCATCTTGCGGCAGGGGCGGAACGCCGCGCCGATCTCACCCTCGCACTGACCCAGCAGCCCGAACGCTTTCTCGCCACGGTTCAGGTATTCATCACGCTGCTGAGCATTGGAACCGGCACTGCGCTTGGCGCGCGCCTCGGCGAAAGCATAGGGCGTCTGCTGGCCCATCTCGGCGTCGTCTGGCTGACCCCTTACGCCGTACCGATCGGCGTTGCCGTCAGCGTTGCCGGCATCACCTTCGCGAACATGCTGCTTGGCGAGTTGCTGCCCAAACGCATTGCGTTGGTAAATCCCGAACGCATCGCGATTGCCGTGGTGCTGCCGATGCGTGTATTGACCTGGATTGCGACGCCGGCAGCGTTCGTCCTGATCTGGCTGACCCGTGCGCTGCTGCATCTGCTGAGGCTGGACAAAGTTGCCCGTGAGCACATCAGCGAGGAGGAAATCCGCCTGCTGGTCGCCGAAAGCGCGGAACAGGGGGTCATCGATTCGGACGAACACAACATGGTCAATCGCGTGCTTCGCCTCGGCGACCGGACAGTCGACAGCCTGATGACGCCGCGCACGCGCATTGCCTGGCTCGATGCTGCCGCAAGTTTCGAGGAAAACCTGGCGACCATGCGCGAGACGCCTTATTCGCGCTACCCGGTTTGTCGCGGTGACGAGGCAGAGGTGCTCGGCGTACTGGAGGTGAAGCGCCTGATTGGTCACATGAACGACGTATCGCGGCCGGAATTGTTCCAGAGCATGGCCAAACCGCTGTACGTGCCGGCAACCGCGCGCGCACTGCATCTGCTTGAGGAATTTCGCGATGCGGAAACACCGCTCGCGCTGGTGGTGGACGAGTATGGCGAGATCGATGGGCTGGTCACGCTGAATGATCTGCTCGCTGCTGTCGTGGGCAAGGTCGCCGCTCCGCTTGTCGAAGCGCGCGAACATCCGATCGTGCAATGCGACGATGGTAGCTGGCTCGTGGATGGCAGCGTATCCGCCGACGACTTGCGCGAATTGCTGAGCGTGACACATCTGCCGAATCAGGAGGAGCACGACTTCCGCACCGCGGCGGGCATGGTCGTGACCCAATTCGGCCGCATCCCGGAAACCGGAGAACACTTCAGTTCGGGCGGGTTCCGCTTTGAAGTTGTCGACCTCGATGGGGCGCGCATCGACAAGTTGCGCATCATTCCCGAACACGAGGACGGCGAAGGGTGAGGGGCCTGGAAGCGTCGTGTAACAGCGGCTCGACAGGAGTCGTCGCCTCCTTTGATCGATGAGAACGCACGAGCCACGCACGACTGCGCTGTTGCAGCAGACCATCGCCCGATGTCGCGAAGACACCATCACACTCGGCGAATTTCTCGAGCCGCTCGGCGAGCGTGCCTTCGGGTTCCTGTTGCTTGCGCTGGCTCTGCCGAACTTCATTCCCGCGCCAATCGGCGTCGGTGGCGTCATGGGCATACTGGTGATCGGGGTCGGCCTGCAGATGCTGATCGGTCTGGAGCACCCGTGGTTTCCGGCAGCCATGCTGCGCCGCGGGCTCAGCTGCCGTTCGGCACAGCGTTTCGTCACCCGCATCACACCCTTGCTGCGCTGGCTGGAACACCTGTGCCGACCGCGCTGGGAGCGCCTGACCGAACATCCGGTGCATCGAATCAGCGGACTGCTGCTGATCGTACTCGGCACAGCACTGGCTTTGCCGATCCCGTTCACCAACTATCTGTTCGGCTTCGTGCTGCTCGCGTTCGCGGTCGCGCTCATCGAACGCGACGGGGTGCTGTTGATCGTGGTCTGGACCATCTCGACAAGTATCATCGCGGTTCTGTTCGGATTCAGCCACGTTGCGTTGGTTTTTTTTCAGCTCTGGTCATAGCGGACACCATGCCCTCGCCATCGTCGCTTCGACGCCCTCCATCAGCACCGGCCAGGCGCGCGCTGCGCTGGGCGTCGCTGAGAATGCCGCGCAGTATGCGCAGCTCGCGCTGATCCGGCTGCGCGCGCAGGAACAAGCGCCGCAGACGTCGCATGATCGGGCGCGGTGACCGGCCCTTGTGAAAGTCGATGTCGTCGAGCATGCGTCCAAGATGGCCGAAGAAACCTTCCATTTGCGCGCTGCTGGCCGGCATGTCCCTGTTCGTGCTTTCCGATCTCCTTGACCCGTCACAAAGCTCAAGGCGTAATTCGTAGGCGACAACCTGCACCGCTTGGGCGAGATTGAGCGACGGGAATTCCGGGTCGCTCGGTATCATCAGCGCTGCGTGGCAGCAGGCGAGTTCGTCGTTGTCCAGTCCGGCGCGTTCATTGCCGAAAACCACGGCGACCTCGGCACCCCCGCTGGCGGCGGCAACGAGATGTTGTGCCGCTTCGCGTGGAGTCAATTCCGGCAACGCCACACCGCGGCGTCGCGCGGTTGCGCCGATCACCATCCGACAATCGGCGATCGCGTCCACCAGGCGGTTTGAAACGACGGCATTGTCCAGCACTGCGTTGGCTCCGGATGCCAAGGCGACCGCCTCCGCGTGAGGAAAGCGGTGCGGCGCAACCAGCGCAAGGCGGCTCAGGCCCATCGTGCGAATGGCGCGCGCAGCCGCTCCGATGTTGCCGGGATGTGAAGGTTTGACCAGTACGAAACGGACCCGGGACGCGATGCAAGTGGCGTCGATGCTTTCGTTCATGCGTTCGTCAAACCCGGAAACACCAGCGGCCCTTCACGGTCGCCGCACGCGCGTCAGCGAGCGGATGAAGCCATCGTTCTCCATGCTGCCGCAGAATTTCCGCGAGTTTGTCACAGCGCGAATTGATCTGCTAACCTGCGCGCCGCTTTGTCGGTCCGCCGACAGGTCTTGTTCTTTTCCAGTCGATCCCCGGAAATCCGATGGCCAGACCCGCCGTGACAGTTGCGGTGCGCGCAGCACGCGCCGCCGGACAGATAATCGTGCGTCACATGAATCGTCTGGATAGTCTCAATGTCGTTGAAAAGCAGCGCTTCGACTATGTTTCCGACGTGGATCGCATGGCGGAGGCGGAAATCGTGCGTGAACTCAGGCGCGCGTTTCCCGCGCACGCCATCCTCGGCGAGGAAAGCGGCGCCAGCGGCAAATCCCGATTCACCTGGGTCATCGATCCGCTCGACGGTACCCACAATTATCTTCGCGGATTTCCGCACTTCGGGGTATCGATCGCCATGCTCGACGACGGCGAGCCGATGCACGCGGTCGTATTCGATCCTTTGCGTGACGAACTGTTCGTGGCAAGTCGCGGCGACGGCGCGCTGCTCAACGACCGGCGCATGCGCGTGTCAGCCCGGCCCGGGCTCGAAGGCGCTTTGCTCGCGACCGGATTTCCCTACCGCCAGCGCGCGCATCTGGATGTGCAGATCAATATCGCGCGCACCCTGCTCGGATCGGCGGAGGATATCCGCCGCACCGGATCGGCGGCGCTCGACATCGCCTACGTCGCAGCCGGCCGCCTCGACGGGTTCTTCGAGACCGGCCTGAATCCGTGGGACATGGCTGCCGGCTGCCTGCTCGTGCGCGAAGCGGGCGGGCGCTACTGCGATTTCAGGGGGCATGAAGGAATTCCGGCCAGCGGCAACCTGCTCGCCGGCAACATCGGCGTTGTCGACGCGATGATCAGGTCGATGTCGCCGCACCTCCCCGTGGCGCCGATCGGCTGACACGCTTCTGTTCTTCGGGCCGTAGACGCTGCCAAGCATCGCAGCCGCCAGCGGCGAGACGTGCAGGGAAGTCGCCGACGCCTGACGGTGACCACCGCTCCGACACTGGACAACCCGCTCGCCGCCGAGGTGAGCGGAATCCCTGAGGCTGGGTTGCATCGGGCGGGATCGGCGATCGACTATCGGCCGGTGGTTGCGATGTTCCGCATCGCGATGAAAGCAGATCAAAGGCCCATCGCCGACTTCGCATCCGGTGCGTTTTGCAAAAAAAAGCCCGGCCTGCGCCGGGCTTTTTCATCACACTCCCAAAGCTGGGGTTATTACTCCGTCGGGTTTTCCACCTTCAATTCGGTGCGACGATTGCGCGCACGTCCTTCCTTGGTCTTGTTGGTGTCGATCGGCATCGTTTCGCCAAAACCCTTGACCGCGGTGATGCGGCTGGCATCGACGCCATGCGCCGTCAGGTAGTCGTATACGATCTGCGCGCGGCGCTCCGACAGCTTCTGGTTGTATGCGTCGGTACCGATCGAGTCGGTATGGCCGTCGAGTTCAACCTTGATCTGCGGATAGCGGTTCAGCGCATCGATCGCCTGATCGAGAATCGCGACCGAATCGGCAGTCGGAACCTGCAATGACGGTTCGATGTTGTGCTCGCTCGGTTTCGGTCGATCGAACTTGAAGTTCACGCCACGCAGGTCGATCACGACCTTCTGCGGGCAACCGTCCGGACCGACCACGGTGCCGGCTGGTGTGTCCGCGCAGCGATCATCGCAGTTGTTGACGCCGTCATTGTCATCATCAAGCGTATGGCAATCCGGTGGTGGCGGCGGCGCAGCCGGCTGTTCCGGCGGCGGTGGCGGCGCTTCGCCGCCGAAATTCACCAGCAACGCGACGGTAGCAAGACCATCGACGTAATGGTTGTGATCCTCGGCGCCGGGGAACTGCCCGCGCAAGGAATTGTTGTCCTTGTCGTAACGAGCGGCGAGTTCTCCGCGAAGGGCCATGCGCTCGGATAGATTCCACTGGATACCGCCGCCGACCGTGGCCATGGGATCCCAGCCGTAGTGCTGTATGAAACCGGAATAAGCGGCATGTCGCTCGGCGCCGATACCGACCATCACGTACGGACGCCACTGGGAGCCTTGGTCACCAAAGAACCAGCGGCCGGCCACATCCAGGCCTACGCTCTCCCACTCGTGACCATTGCGGAACGAATCGCTGGAAAAGTCCGCATTGTTGATCGTGTATTCAAAATCGACCGCCAGATTGGGGTTCACCCACACGCCCGCGCCGATTCCGGCGAGGAATGAGGTATCGGTGCCACGGTTGCTGTCCGGTATAGCCGCACCAATACGCGGCGCGATATACCAATCACCTTGAGCATGCGCAGCGGAAAAGCCGCCGCACATAAACACTGCGATCAACGCATACAAGGCCCTACGTTTCATCACAATCTCCTTTTATCGTTTGGTCTTTTGCGTCCGTCCTAGCCCGAGACGCCAGCCGCGGCTATTTTATGGTATTCCGCGGGGGAAAGAAACACGTTTTTAACACTTGGCGAAAAAATACGATCCAATAGGTTTATCAATAAGTTAGCGTGGATTTTCGCGCCGTTGTTAAGCCAGGAGTCAGGCCACGACGAACAAATCCATCCAGCATCGAACCGGCATCGCATCGAACGATGCGGCATCATTGGCCGCCTCGAGAATCCGTTCGACCCGCCGAACCGGAAACCAGCCGGCAATCGCAGCCTCGAATTTCTTGCGCAAAAGCGGGACGCCCTCGTCGCGACGGCGGCGGTGACCGACCGGATAGTCAATGGATATCTTGTCGGTTTGCGTGCCGTCGGCGAAGAACACCTGCACGGCGTTGCCGATATAGCGCTTGTCGGGATCAAAATAGTCGCGCGTGAAATCCTCGTTCTCGCGGACCTGCATTTTTGCGCGCAACATGTCGATACGCGCATCGGCAGCGACCGCGTCGCCGTAGTCGTCCGCGGACAGGCGACCGAATATCAACGGCACCGCGACCATGTACTGAATGCAATGATCGCGATCCGCGTAGTTCGCGAGCGGACCGGTCTTGTCGATGATGCGGCAGGCGGCTTCCTGCGTCTCGATGACGATGCGCTCCACCTGATCGAGCCGGCCGACCACCTGCGGGTGCAATTGCAATGCGCACTCCACCGCCGTCTGCGCGTGAAATTCAGCGGGGAAACTGATCTTGAACAGCACATTTTCCATCACATAGCTGCCGAACGGCCGCTCGAACTCAAACGGCTTGCCACCGAACGCAACGTCGTAGAATCCCCAGTTCCTTGCCGACAACGCCGACGGATAACCCGGCGCGTGCTTGCCGACTGCGTTGAGCGCGTGTATCACGGCACGTCGGCACGCGTCGCCGGCCGCCCAGCTCTTGCGGGGTCCGGTGTTGGGCGCATGGCGGTAGGTACGCAACGCGCCATTGTCGATCCAGCTATGCGACACGGCGTTGACGATTTCATCCTTGCCGCCACCGAGCATGGCGGTCGCCACCGCGGTCGACGCCAGGCGCACCAAAATGACGTGGTCTAGACCGACGCGATTGAAGCTGTTCTTCAACGCGTAGCAACCCTGAATTTCGTGCGCCTTGATTGCATGCCCAAGCACGTCGCGCAGGGTAAGGCCTCCGCGGCCTGGTTCCTTGCGACTCAGATAGTCGGCAACCGCAAGGATGGTGCCAAGATTATCGGACGGATGACCCCATTCGGCAGCGAGCCAGGTATCGTTGAAATCGAGCCAGCGGATCTGCGTCCCAATGGAAAACGCAGCCTGCGCAGGGTCCAGTTCGTAGCTTGTACCGGGGACGCGCGCTCCGCCTGGCAGCGTGGCGCCCGGCACGACAGGTCCGAGCTCTGCAGCGCACTCCGGAAACTTCATCGCCAGCATGGCGCAGGCGAACGAATCGAGCAGCACATGGCGTGCCGTCTCGAACGCTTCGGCCGATTCGATTTGCTTGTCGATGACGTAGTCGGCGATATCGACCAGAGGCTGATCGGGAGCCGGCCGTGCGGATGAGCGGATATCGGTCATGAAATGTCCGGATTGACGGATATGGCGATGCACGGCGATGCCGGCATGCATGTCGGGCCGCATTTTGCCCATGGTTGGCGCTTGAATCCATGCGGCGATGCCGCCATTGAAGGATGCGAACTCAAGCAAGGAGCGCAAGATGAAACTCTACTACATGCCGGGCGCCTGCTCGCTGACCGACCACATCGCGCTCGAATGGATCGGCAAACCCTACGAGGCGGAGAAACTTGATCATGACGAGATCAAGAAGGACTGGTACCTGAAATTGAATTCCAACGGCGCGGTTCCGGTGTTCGAGCAGGACGACTGGGTACTGACCCAGAATGTCGCCATCCTCAACTACCTGGCCGACAGTTTTCCCGAGTCGAACCTGGGCGGCGACGGTTCGGCCAGGAGCCGCGCCGAGATCAACCGCTGGCTGGCTTTCCTCAACGCCGACGTGCATCCCGCCTTCCGTCCGCTGTTCGGCGCTACCGATTACCTCGGGGACGACACGGCCGCGAAGACCAAGAAGAAAGCGCGCACCAGGCTGCGCGACCTGTTCGGCCAGGCGAACAAGCAACTGCAAGGCCGCGAGTGGCTGACCGGTTCACGCTCGATCGCGGATCCGTATCTTTTCGTGGTGCTGCGCTGGGCCAAGTCGATGAAGGTCGACTTGTCCGGCTACGACAACCTGGAGCGATTCTTCGAGCGCATGTCGAAGGACTCGGCGGTTCAGAAGGTGCTCAAGGAGGAAGGGTTGTCGTGAGGTCTGAGGTCTGAGGTCTGAGAGATGGGGATCGGACCGCTTCCGGCCCCCACTCACTTACCGCTTGTCGATCGGCGTGAAACCGCGCTCGTCAGGGCCCGTGTAGTTTGCGCTGGGCCGGATGATCTTGCCGTCCATGCGCTGCTCGATCACGTGCGCGCTCCAACCGGAAGTGCGCGAGATCACGAACAGCGGCGTGAACATCGCCGTCGGGACGCCCATCATGTGATAGGTCGATGCCGAGTACCAGTCGAGATTCGGGAACATCTTTTTCTGTTCCCACAGCAACTGCTCGATGCGCTCGGAGATCTCGAACAGGCGCGGATTGCCACCTTCGTTGCACAACTTCCGGCTCAGCTCCTTGATGATCGGATTGCGCGGATCGCCGGTGGTGTACACCGGATGGCCGAAACCGATCACGATTTCCTTTCGTGCGAGGCGCTCGCGCATGTCGGCTTCGGCTTCATCCGCCGAAACGTAGCGCGAGATGATTTCCATCGCCGCCTCGTTGGCGCCGCCGTGTTTGGGACCGCGCAATGCGCCGATCGCGCCGGTGATCGCAGAATAGAAATCGCTGCCAGTGCCCGCAACCACGCGCGCGGCGAAGGTGCTCGCGTTGAATTCGTGCTCGGCATACAACACCAGTGACTTGTCCAGTGCGCCCTCATGCAATGCGCTCGGCTTGCAGCCGTGCAGGAGATGCAGGAAATGCCCGGCGATCGACTCGTCGTCGGTCTCGGTGTCGATGCGCCGACCATCATGGCTGTAGTGGTACCAGTACAGCAGCATCGAGCCGAAGCTGGCCATCAGACGATCGGCGATGTCGCGCGCACCGGCTGCGTTGTGATCCTCGTTTTCCGGCAACACGCTGCCGAGCATGGAACAACCGCTGCGCATGACGTCCATCGGGTGCGTCGCCGGCGGCAACAGCTCGAGAGCCGCCCGCACCGCTTGCGGCAACCCGCGCAGTCGGCGCAACTTTTCGCGATACACCTTGAGTTCCGACCAGGTCGGCAGACGCTCGTGGACCAATAGGTGCGCGACTTCCTCGAAGCTCGCCTTGGCCGCCAGATCGGCGATGTCGTAGCCGCGATAGTGCAGGTCGTTGCCGCTGCGCCCGACCGTGCACAGCGCAGTATTGCCGGCAGCGACGCCGGACAGGGCAACGGATTTCTTGGGTTTGGGCCGCGTTGCGTTCTCGCTCATCATTCTCTCCGAAGGCCATGCACACAACATGGCGTGGCCCTCAATTATTGAATATTTCCGCGGGCGGCAGCCGCGGGCACTGATCGACGGCCTTCACCCGCAACTGAAGCGACATCGACGGGGGGCCGATGAGATTCTTGTTGCTGGACACCCAGCACTCGCCCAAGGTCGAGCAGAAACAGATATCCATCGCCAATCGATCCGAAGCGGCGGAGCCAAAACGCCGCCACAGGCCCTGATCGGGAAACCGGATGATCTGCAACTCTTCCCCGGGGCTCAGCACGTCATAATTGACAGTCGACTGAATGAAGTGGTGCGGCGGCAACCCCAACGCGGCCAGCACGCGATTCCAATCTGTCTGAGGCTTGCCATTGATCCGGAGCTGCACGCTGCGCACGATCGCCGGGCCCACGCCTTTATTGTTCACGGTCAGTGACTGGGTCAGATCATCGTTGCCACTGATCAGATACGGCCACACCTGCGCGCGCACCTGTTCGCGCTGAACAACTGCGGTATAAGCCGCCACCGCAACGGCGACCAGCCCGATCACGATCGCGGCAATCGCGGTGACGCGGTCCCAGTCGGTACGCGAGTGCGCCACCGCTTTACGGTCCTTCGCTTCGCTCATTTCCCGGTCTTCGAGAACAGCGCATCGAGCTTGTCTTCGTAGGCGTGATAACCGAGGAAATCGTACAGCTCGTTGCGCGTCTGCAGGATATCGATGATGTTTTTCTGCGTACCTTCGCGGCGGACGGTTTCGTAGAAGCGCAGCGCCGCCTTGTTCATCGCGCGATACGCGCCGCAGCAGTACAGCGCGATGTCGACTTCGGCGCTGCGCAACTCGTCTGTCGTGAAAAGCGGCGTGGAGCCGAATTCGGTGAGGTTGGCCAGGATCGGGACCTTTACGGCGGCCTTGAACGCACGATAGTCGTCCAGTGTTTTCATCGCCTCTGGAAAGATCATGTCGGCGCCGGCCTCCACATAGGCGCACGCCCGCTCGATCGCTGCATCGACGCCTTCCACCGCAGCAGCGTCGGTACGCGCCATGATGACGAAGTTCGCATCGATGCGCGCATCGATAGCTGCCTTCACGCGGTCAACCATCTCGGCGGCGCTCACCACTTCCTTGCCCGGACGGTGCCCGCAGCGCTTTTGCCCGACCTGATCCTCGATGTGCACGGCAGCGACACCCACGCGCTCGAAGTTGCGGATCGTGCGCGCGATGTTGAACGCACCGCCCCAACCCGTATCGACGTCAACCAGCAGTGGCATACCGGTCGCGTCGACGATCCGGCGCGCATCGATGAGCACATCTTCCATCGTGCTGATGCCGAGATCCGGCACACCGAGCGAATTTGCCGCGACGCCTCCGCCGGAAAGGTAGATTGCGCGAAATCCACTGCGCTGGGCCATGCGCGCGGCATAGGCGGTAATCGCACCCACCACCTGCAGCGGTTGTTCCTCGGCGACGGCAGCACGGAAGCGCGCGCCGGCGGAGCAAGATTCGCTCATCGAACCTCCGGTGACAAGTGCGACATTCTAACGTAGCCGCGGTGAAACGACCTCGATGCTCGGGGTCGCCACGCGATTTGCGCAGCTGCGGGCGATCGCGCAAGCTGCATGAATCGCGCAGCGTCGCCGTGCAAAGCACCGACTCCGGAGAAAACAACATGAAGGCCGCCCGTCGAATCACCACGCTCTTCGCCCCGTTTGCACTCTCCTGCGCCGCCGTCGTCCACAGCGAACCGGTCGATCGCCCGTATCCGGGAAACTTGACGCTGAAGGTCGACCTTGCCGATGCCGCGCGCAAGATTTTTCGCGCGCAGGAAACCATCCCGGTACAGCCGGGCAAAGTCGATCTTTACTATCCGAAATGGATCCCGGGCGAGCACTCGCCGAGCGGGCCGATCGAAAACATCGCCGGTCTCGTGATCAGCGGCAACGGCAAGCGCATCGCGTGGCGGCGCGATCTTGCGGACATGTACACCTTGCACCTGGACGTGCCGGCCGGAATCGATGCGCTTGATCTCAAATTTCAGTTCCTCTCACCGACCGGCGGGGGCGCGTTCGGAGGCAGCGTATCGGCCACCAGCAAGATCGTCGATCTGGAATGGAATCAGGTCGCGTTCTATCCGGCCGGTTACTACTCGCACGATATCCAGATCCAGCCCTCGGTGGAGTTGCCGTCCGGCTGGGAATTCGGCACTGCACTGGAAACTGCCCGTAGCACGGGCGGCAACATCTCGTTCAAGCCGGTGACATTCAACAACCTTGTTGATTCGCCACTGATCGCGGGACGCTATTTCAAGCGCGTCGATCTCGCGCCCGGCGCCAAGGTGCCGGTGCATCTGGATGTCGTCGCGGATCATCCCGGTGAACTCGTGATCAGCGATGTCCAGATCGCCGCCGCGCGCAATCTCGTGACCCAGGCGTATGCGCTGTTTGGCTCGCACCACTACGATCACTACGATTTCCTGTTCACCCTGTCCGACAGCACGGGGCATTTCGGACTCGAGCATCACCAGTCCAGCGACGACCGCCTGGGTGCCAAATACTTCATCGATCCGGACACGTACATGACCGGAACGGGCCTGCTGCCGCACGAGTACGTGCATTCGTGGAACGGCAAGTTCCGGCGTCCTGCGGACCTGTGGACGCCGAATTTCAATGTGCCGATGAAGGACGATCTGCTGTGGGTCTACGAGGGGCTTACCGACTATTTCGGTCCGGTGCTGACGGCGCGCTCGGGGCTGCGCAACCCCGAGCAGTTCCGCGCCGGACTGGCGATGGTCGCGGCCGAAATGAATCATCGCCCAGGTCGTAGCTGGCGACCCGTGCAGGATACGGCCGACGAGGCGCAGGTGCTCTATTACGCGCCGCGCGCCTGGGCGTCATGGCGGCGTCGAACGGATTTCTACACCGAGGGCGAGTTGATCTGGCTCGACGTGGACACGAAGATTCGCGAGATGTCCGGCGGCAAGCGCTCGCTCGATGATTTCGCGCGCGGATTCTATGGCCTCGACAATGGCAACTACCGGACCGTGACCTACACGTTTGACGACATCGTCGAGGCCCTGAATCGCGTGCAACCGAACGACTGGGCCGCGTTTCTGCGCAAGCGGCTCGACTCCACCGATCCGGCCGCGCCGCTCGACGGAATCACGCGCGGCGGCTGGAAGCTGGTTTATACCGACACCCCGACCGCGTTGTTCAAGGCCAGCGAAAAAGTGCGCAAGTACGTCGATCTCACCTATTCGCTGGGCATGACGATTTCCGGCGCCCACGACGGAAACAACAATGCCGGCACCCTGAGCGACGTGCTATGGAACAGCCCCGCCTTCGACGCGGGCCTCGCACCGGGCATGAAGATCGTCGCAGTCGATGGTGAAGCCTACGATGTCGACTTGCTCAAAGCAGCAGTAAAGACGGCCAAAACCGACCAGCGTCCGATTGAACTCCTGGTGCGCAACGGCGAGATCTTTTCGACCGTCAGGATCGACTATCACGACGGCCCCAGATATCCGCATTTGATGCGCATCGACGGAACGCCCGATCGACTCGGCGCGATCATTCGCGCGCGGCAATAGGGTGTCCATTACGGTCCTGAGAGCGTCGACGAACCTACCACCGGCAGCCGGATTGGTTTGCTGACCGGTCCCTGGTGTGCTGACATTCGACCCCATGAAGAAATCGGCCGACCTTGCCACGCGCATCCTTTGGGGATTGATAGTCGGCGTGGTGGCCGCTGTCGTCACGCTGGGTATCGGCCAGTTGTATCCGCCGGCGCTCGCGTTCATGCAACGGATATCGAACGCGGCATTCGATCCATTCGGACAGATCTTCCTGCGCATGCTGTTTTTCGTCGTGATACCGCTGGTGTTCGCATCGCTTGCCTACGGTGTTTCCCAGCTCGGCAGCCTCGACAAACTCGGGTCGCTGGCCGCTCGCACCTTCGCGCTGTTCGCGGCGAACATGCTGATCGCAGTCGCGATCGGCCTGATCATGATGAATACGATCGAACCCGGGCACCATCTGAGCACGACGGCCAGCAGCAACCTGTTGCAGGAGTATGGCGCCAGCGCGCAGAGCACGATCGCAACGCACGCGCAACAGCCGGCCATGAGTTTTGCCGTGCTGGTCGAGATGTTCATGCCGCGCAATCTCCTCGGTGCCGTTACCGGCAGCGGACGCGATCGCCTCGGCGACGTGCTGCCGCTGATCCTGTTCGCAATCCTGGTCGGCGCGGCTGCCACGCAGCTCAACGGGCGACGCCGCGAGCAGATGCAGGCCGGTCTGGAAATCATGAGCGAAACGATGATGCGCATCGTCGACTTCGCGTTGCGCCTCGCACCGTATGCGGTACCGGCGATGATCTACAGCGTAATCGTCAAGATCGGTCTGGATGTCCTCATGGCGCTGTCGGTGTTCGTTATTGGCTGCGCCGTGGCGCTCGCGCTGCATCTGTTCGGCACCATGTCGCTGTGGATACGGTTTCTTGCGCGGCGCTCGCCGCTGGCGTTCTTTCGCCAGATCCGCCCGGTGCTGATTACCGCGTTCTCGACCAGTTCGAGCAGCGCGACGCTGCCGACATCGCTCACCATCGCCAGCGAGGAACTGAAACTTACGCCAAGCACGGCCGGTTTCGTGCTGCCGCTCGGCGCCACCATGAACATGAGCGGCACGGCGCTGTTCGAGGGTTGCGTCGTGTTGTTCATTGCACAGCAAATATTCGGTGTGGATCTGTCGCTCTCGCAACAGATCCTGATGATGGGGCTGGCGGTACTGAGCGCCGTGGCAGTCGCCGGCATACCGGGCGGATCACTGCCGCTCATCGCGGGTCTGCTCGCGACCTTCGGCGTCCCGCCGGAAGGCATCGGCATCGTCATCGGCGTCGATCGCGTCATCGACATGATGCGCACGACAGTCAATGTCGGCAGCGACGTGGTGACGGCCGCCGTGGTCGACGCGCAGATTGGTCGCAGCAAGACAAAAGCCGCACGCGCGCCCCGCGTTTGAACCGGACACCCATACCGATCGGTTGTGGACAGTCGTTGTACGTTTGCGAACACCGGTTGCGCCGCGACTTCCCGAGCGGGTTGTGCTGGTAGCCCGGCGACGACCGGCACGGGTCTTGCTCCCCGCTCTTGCGATTGCGCGCGCGTCGCGGTCGATCGTCAGCGATCCTCTGGAGCGCACAGTGACGACAAATCCCGCCACTATCGGGCGCGGCTCCCTACGCGACCGCAGGAGCAAGAGCGATGCGACTGAGCGATCTGAGCCACGATCTGCGCCACGCGGCACGTGCGCTGTGGCGAACAACGGGCCTCACCGTCACCGCTGTTGGCATGCTTGGTCTGGCGATCGGCGTTTCGGCGGGTCTGTTCAGCGTGGTCGATACGGTGCTGCTGCATCCGCTGCCATTCAAGAATCCCGATCGTCTGGTGTACATCGCGGCCTCGGCGCCGGGTTCGGACTACCCGGCCGAGTTCGGCATGTCGCCGGAGTTCTATGTGCAGTACAAGGAACAGTCGCGGCAGCTCGAGGATGTGTCGACGCTCAATTCTTTCACGTCCACGTTCCGGACGAAGGATCGGGTCGAGCGCATACGAATGTCCATTCCGACCAACTCGATGTTCGCGACCCTGGGCGCCGTTCCCATCCTCGGACGCTTGCCTATCGACGCGGACGAGGATCACGCCGCGATGATCAGCTACGCGCTCTGGACCTCGTGGTTCGGTCGCGATCCTTCGGTCATCGGCCAGACCTATTACATTTCCGGGCACGATCGCATCGTGATCGGCGTCATGGGTCCGGATTTCCGCTTTCCGGACAACGGCACCCAGCTCTGGATGTCGCGCACGACGCGCGCGAGCGACATCAAGGAACCCGGCGGCTTTGGAGAAAACCTCGTCGGCCGCATGGCGCCCGGCGCCACGCCCGCTTCGGTTTCCGACGAGTTGACCATGCTGGCCAAGCGCCTGCCCGAGCGTTTCGGTGGCTCGGCGGCCTACGCCCGCACCATCGCGCAATTCCGCGCCGTCGTTCGTCCGCTCGCGGATCAAATGCTCGGCAGTGTCTCGCGCCCACTCTGGATCCTCCTCGGCGCCGCGGGGATCGTCCTGCTGATCGCGTGCGCCAACGTCGCCAACCTGTTGCTGGTGCGATCGGAAGGACGCCATCGCGAGATGGCCACGCGACGCGCGCTCGGCGCAGCGCGCAAGCGACTGGTGCGCCTGCAACTTGCCGAGATGGTCATCGTCGCCGGCCTCGCAGGCATCGTCGCGATGCTGGTTGCGGCGGCCATCCTGCCGCTGTTCCTGCACCTGGCACCGCCCGGGATTCCGCGTATCGACGAGGTAGGGATCAACCCGGAGACGCTGGCGTTCACCGCGGTCATCGCGCTGGTTTGCGCACTGCTGTGCAGCGCCGTGCCGGCATTGCGTGGATCGGCGCCGGACCTTGCCCGGCTGCGCGAGGGCGGGCGCGGATCGACGCGCGAGCATCACTGGCTGCGCCATGCGCTGGTGGTGGGCCAGACCGCGCTGGCGCTGGTGCTTCTGATCGGTTCCGGACTGCTGATGCGCAGCGCGTGGGCGTTGAAGCATGTCGATCCCGGCTACGACACGAAGGACATCTTCACGTTCCAGATCGCGCCCGATCGACCGACGCTCAAGGACGCGCCCGCGTTCGCGCGATTCAACCAGGCGTTCCTGGAACGTCTGTCGGCGCTGCCCGGCGTGCAATCGGCGGGACTGGTCGAGAACGTGCCGCTCGACGAGGACACCGACAGCATGCGCGTTCGCACCGAAACGCCAAGTAACGAACCCGGCGAAGGCGCGCTGGTCAACTACACCTTTGCCGCGGGCGACTACTTCAGGACGATGGGGATAGCGCTACTCGCGGGCCGCACATTCGCCGGCGAGGACCAGAGCACGCCGCACGGCGATGTCATCGTCAGCGAGTCCGTCGCCAAGCGGTTGTGGCCCGGACGCAATCCGGTCGGCCAGCGCCTGAAGCGTCAGGGCGGCAGAGCATGGGAGACCGTCGAAGGCGTCGTCGCGGACGTCATGCAGGATGGCTTCCAGGACGGATTGCAGGGCGTCATCTATTTCCCGATGGTCGATCCGACGCCGTCGGGAGGCCGGGTGGTCTCGTCCCCGGCGTATGTCATCAAGACCGCGCGTGCGGAAACCATAGCGCCCGACATCCGCGCGCTGGTAAGGCAGGTCGCGCCCGAAGCACCGATGTACCGCACCTACACCATGGCCGTGCTGGTGGCGAAATCGATGACGCAGTTGTCGTTCACGCTGCTGACGCTCGGAATCGCGTCGCTGCTGTCGCTGATCCTCAGTGCGGTCGGTCTCTATGGCGTGCTGTCCTACATCGTCGCCGAACGCACGCGCGAGATCGGCGTACGCATGGCGCTGGGCGCGCGCGCCACGCAGGTGCGCAGCATGGTCGTCGCCCAGGGTGCGCGCGTCGTCGGCATCGGAATCCTGGCGGGCGTACTGGCCGCACTCGCCTTCACGCGCGCGCTCGGGCAACTGTTGTACGGCGTGCAACCGATCGACGCCGCCACCTTCGTCGCGATGGCCATCCTCTTGGCCGTTGTCGGCCTGCTTGCGAGCTATCTGCCCGCACGCAAGGCATCCAGACTGGACCCGATGACGTCCTTGAGGAGGGAATGAGCCCGCTTTGCTTCAGGACCGATTGATCGACCTGGCGATCCGCGCGGACCGCTGCGAGGCGAACTGCGCCTGGAAGCCGCACGGCACAAGCGCACCGTCGGAACTGGTCGAAGCCGGCCTGCGTCTGCTGTTCCAGTCCGAAACCAGCTTACTGGCCACGACAGAATTCCTGTCGAATATTCCCGCCGCGGCAGAAATCCGGCAGACCGGATTCGTCCCAATAGGCAGCCAGTCCCGTCTTGCGGGTGAACTCGGCAAACGCCGGCGTGTGCAGGATGCTCGGCAACACGGCGATGGACTTGGCCGGAATGCTGGTTGCGGGCGCCGGCTTCGGTACCGCCGTGGAAGTCGCGACCGCGAGCACATGCGCATGCCCCACACTCGTGGGTGGCGACCCGGAGCCCGCGTAGTGCCAGATCAGGAATCAGCCGATGGCGAACACGCCGGCCAGCAACAGCAGTTCCACGCCCGTGACCTTCTCCGTACCGCGTTCGCCGTGGTACTAGGCCAGCAGCAAGGTGATCACCAGGCCCAGCGCGAGCACGCCGAAGGCCACATGCATGACCAGGTCCGGCCAGTGGTAGCTGCCGGCAGCCAGGTCCAGCACCTGCAGCAGCGCCCACGCGCCGGCCAGATAGGCCAACGCCCACTGCACCAGCTTGCGTTGCTTCAGGTGCCGCCAAAGATCGGTCATGGCTTGGCCTGTGCCCTTTCGCCGGCTTCCCCGTCTTCGATGAGTTTCTTGAAGCGCGGGTCCTTGCGCAGCGGGTCGAACACCGGGTCGAGCTTGAGGCGTTCGATCGACATCACGGCACCGGCCGGCATCGCCAGCAGCTGGCGGATGGTCTTCAAGGCCAAGTCGTGATCGCCGGCCCACCCGGCAATCTGCGCCAGGCCGGCGAGTTGAAAGGTGGCGTAATAGCTGTCTTTGGAAAGCGGCAGAGCGGCCACGGCGCGTTGCGCCAGGGCGATGGCCTCGGCATTACGGCCCAGACACACATCCACCCAGCTCAATTGCTGCAACAACGAGAGTGACTTCGGCTCCTGTGCCAACGCAGCCCGCAGCGAGGGAGCCAGTTGCGTGCATTCGGGACGCGCTTGCCCAGCGCGCCCGGCAAGAAGCTGGATAGCGATGCGTGCCGCCTGTCCGGTGCGCCGCTGTTCTTGCGTTTCGGTGGGTGCCGAGTCCCAGGCTTGCAGGGCCGCATCGAAATGGCGCGCGAAAACGTCGGCGTAGACCCGCTCATTGACCAGCAAAAGGATGTCGCCGGCCTCGACGTTTTGATAGGCGATCCGCCAACCCGGCAATGCCTTTACCGCGTTGCGAGTGGCGTCGGCATTGCCAAACCCGAACAACTGAATCGACAGCATCAGATCATACGAATTTGCATCGCCCGGCGACAGTATCAGTGAGCGCCGCAACTGGGCATCCGCCTGCGCATAGCGGCGCATCAGCATGAGCGTCTCACCGTATGCCGTAAGCAGCTCAGGGTCCCGCGGAGAAATCGCCGCGGCCTGCTTCAGGTAGACCAACGCGTGTGCCACCTGTCCGGAGCGTCGCGCGACGTAGGCCAGCCCGGCCAGTGCATCGACATTGTTGGGGGCCAGCGCCAGGGTGCGCTTGAACTCGGTGGTGGCGGCGGCATACTGGCGAAAGCCGTGGTAATCATAGTAGCCGAGCGCCAGGTGCGCCTCGGGAAGATTCGGCCCCAAGGCCAGCGCGCGGTCCGCATAGGCCTTGGTAGTGGCCAGTTGCGCCGCCGTTAGCGGGGTGGCGAACCAATGCCGGTTGAGCTGATTGTAGGCAAGTCGCGCATAGGCCAGCGCGAAATCCGGATCGAGCGCGATCGCTTTCATATATTCGGTGTCAGCCGCCAGGAAGGCCGCCTCCGATTGCAACGTATATGCCTTCTGCGCCAGTTCTTCCGCCTTCAGGAACACATCGAACGCCGCCGCATTGTGGGTCGGCGCCGCGGCCACGTGGGCGGCTTCGACGGGCGTGAGTTTGGCCTTGAGCGCATCGGCCACCTTTTGCGCGACCTCGCCCTCGACGCCGAAAATGTTGTCGAGCTTGCGCGAATAGGCATCCGCCCACAGGTGGCTGTCGCTGGCCGCGTCGATCAACTGCACGTTGATCAACACCTGGTCGCCGGCCTTCTGCACGCTGCCTTCGAGAATCGTGGCCACGCCAAGTTGCCGGGCGACGGCCTTGAGGTTATCCGGGCGGCTTGCGTATTTTTCCGTCGAGGTGCGCGAGATCACTTTCAGATCGCCGATGCCGGCCAGCTTGGTCAGGATCATGTCCTGCATGCCGTTGGCGAAGTAGGCATTGTTCTTGTCGGCACTGAGGTTCTCGAACGGCAGCACGGCGATGGACTTGGACGAGACCTCGCTGTTCGAGACAGCGGCGACCGCCTCACGCGGCGTTGCCGTGGATGCATGCCTGGTGCGTACCGGCGCTGGTTCGCCATTCGAAACGGTCGTTGGCGCCTTTCTGCCACCCGGCGTTGCCGGACTCGGTGCGCGCGAGAACTGCCAAAGAAAACCACCGCCCACGGCAAGTACCAAAGCCATCAGCAACAGCTCCGCACCGCTGACGCGCTGTCGCCCTTGCTCACCGTGGTACCAGGCCAGCAATACGGTGACGAAAAATCCGACGCACAAGGCGATGATCAGCACCCGTTCGACGCTGTCGGGCCAAGCGAACTTCGCGGCGACGATGTCGATGCCCTGCAACAGGGCAAAGGCGAAGGCCACATAGGCCAGCGCCCACTGCATCAGTTTGCGTTGCTTTAGTCGGGCGATGAAATCAGTCACTCGGTGCTCCGTTGACTGCCGGAACCGGCAGTCCGGTCTTGCGGCAATAGGCGGCAAAACGCGGGTCGTCCTTGTAGCGCAGGATCAGCGGATCGACGAGCAGATGCTGGGTGCCGGGATCGCGGTTGGTCCATGAAAGGTCCAGCCAGTGAAACATGCCGTCGGGATCCTTGCGCAGCGCATACAGCTCGGCGACCTGGTAGGCATCCGTGCCCGCGAATTTTTGGTTGATGTCCTTGAGCGCAGCATCGGCCGCAGCACGGTCGGTACCGGTCTGCAG
>JBAVZT010000282.1:0-1950 GCA_049588955.1 Rhodanobacteraceae bacterium
GCCGACGCGTGCCGCCCGTACTACGAACATCTGTACCGACACCGCCTGCGCGCGCAATGAATACCGCGCGCCGGCATGGGTGAGGGGCCGGCGCGCGAAAGCCTCGCAAACAGCCGCGGAGGACCTGTACCGATACCGCCTGCGCGGGCTATGAATCCCTCGCTCCACGCGAGAAAAGCGGCACGGGTGCGAGGCGGGCGCGCGACAGCCTCGCAAACACCCACGCAGGACCTTCGCTTCTTTACGTGCGCAGGCAGACGGGAACACTCAGACCGAAATCGCCAAGCGCTCGCTTTGATAGACACGCGCGGTAATCGCGCAGGCGATGGCTGCGACGAATGTGGTGCCGGCAAGGCATGCGGCAAGTGCAGCCATGCCGACCTCATCGCCGCGCAGCATGCGCAGGATCACCAGCTGCTGGCCCATGACCGGCACCGCGTACATCCACAACTGGGCCTTGACCGGCAGCAGTGACAGCAGGATCGACGGAACGGCCGGCACCAGCATCAGCAGCGAAAGATACGTCTGCGCCTCGCGATAGCTTTTCGCGAATCCGGAAACCAGCGTCTGCAGCGAGACCAGCAGCAGCACCAATGGCAGCATCGCGATGAGCGTGTACAAGGTGAAGCGCATGCCGAGATCGAGCACCATGCCGATCCGGTCGGTCGGCAGAAAATGTCCGACCGCGGCGAACGCGGCGATGCTGATCACGAGCGTAGTCAGTGCGAATGCGCAGGTCGCACCGAGTTTCCCGGCAAGTATCTGCCCGCGGCGTGCCGGATTGGCGAACAGCGGCTCGAGCGATTGACGCTCGCGCTCGCCGGCGGTGGTGTCGATCGCCAATGCCATGCCGCCGATGAAGGCACCCAGTATGAAGAAATACGGCAGCATCGAAAACATGATGCCGGCGCGGCTTTGCGGTGTGGACTGATCGCGCGCGGCCACCACCAGCGGACTCGTGACGGCCGGCGACAATCCGCGTGCCAGAAGACGCATTGCGCCGGTGCGTCGCCCGTAGGATTCAAGCATGGTGCGCAGCCGATCGACGGGACCCGAGGCGTCGCGTCGCGAGGCATCGTAGATCATCTCGACTTGCGCCGGCTCGCCTTTTTCCCACGACGCGGCATAATCGCCCGGAACGCGCAATACGACATCGGCATCCTGCTCGTAGACGGCGCGTTCGGGATCGGCCATGCCGGGCTTGACCACGAGGCCCTCGCGTTTGAGCGCGGCGATCAGATTCGGCGCATGCACGGCGCCGATCACCGGCACCTCGAGCGGTTTCTCGGCCTTGTCGAGCTCGCGCTTGACCGCGACGTTGATGATGAGCACGAAGATCAGCGGTGCCATCAGCGGGCCGGTCACCAGCGTGTTGATGACGGTGCGCCGGTCGCGCAGGTTTTCGCGGACCTCCTTCAGAAACACGATCAGGGCCACTCGCATCGAGGCGGATTTGCCGGGCACGGCATTCATGCCGCGAGCCCCTCGGCGGAACCGATCACGTTGACAAACGCATCTTCGAGATTGTCCGCCCCGCCCTGTCGACGGATCTGGTCGGCCGATCCGTCGGCGACGACGCGGCCGGCGGCAATCACGACGATTCGATCGCACAGCAGTGCGACCTCCTGCATGATGTGGCTCGAAAACAGTACGCAGCGACCTTCATTGCGCAGGCGCTTGAGAAACGCGCGCATCGCGCGTGTCGCCATCACATCGAGGCCGTTGGTCGGTTCGTCGAGTATCACGTTTTTCGGCTGGTGCACGAGCGCACGAGCGATCGCGGTCTTGACGCGCTGGCCGTGCGAGAAGCCTTCCGTCCGGCGATCGGCAATGTCGCCCATTTCGAGCGCATCGATCAGCGTAGCGCTGCGCGTGCGCAAGGTCGCCGCATCGAGCCCTTGCAGGCGCGCGAAGTAGGCGATGTTCTCGCGCGCGGTCAGACGCTTGTAC
>JBAVZT010000283.1:0-7423 GCA_049588955.1 Rhodanobacteraceae bacterium
CCTCGGCATGAGGGTCGCGCACCCTACAGGTGAGGTCATGTTGTTTACCGATGGAGCCTGTCTCGGAAACCCCGGCCCGGGAGGATGGGCCGCCTTGCTGCGTGCGGCCGGTGGGCGAGAACGCGAACTGTCCGGGGGCGAACCGCATACCACCAACAACCGCATGGAACTCACCGCCGCGATCGCCGGCATCGAGGCATTGAAGCGGCCTTGTCGTGTGCAGGTGGTGACCGATTCGCAGTACGTGAAGCGTGGCGTCGAGGAATGGCTTGCGCGCTGGCAGGCCAATGGATGGCACACCGGTGATCGCAAACCGGTCAAGAATCGCGACTTGTGGGAACGGTTGGCGGCGGCCCTGGCGCGCCACCAGGTCCGCTGGCAATGGGTGCGTGGCCATACAGGCCATTGCGAAAACGAGCGGGTCGACGCACTAGCCCGCGATGCGGCGCTCAGGTTCCAGCATGCGGCCACGGCGACAACACGGGAGCCCAGATGAGACAGGTGGTGCTGGATACGGAGACGACCGGGCTCGAAGTGCAGCGCGGCCATCGTCTCATCGAAATCGGCTGCGTCGAATTGGCCGAGCGCAGGCTCACCGGGCGTACGTTTCATACCTACCTCAATCCCGGGCGCGCGATCGACGAAGGCGCGAGCGCGGTAAGCGGCATCAGCGACGAATTTCTGCGCGACAAGCCGTGCTTTCGGGATATCGCCGCCGAGTTCATCAAGTTTGTCGCGGGCGCCGAAATCATTGCGCACAACGCCGCCTTCGATGTCGGATTCATCGACGCCGAGCTGTCCTCGGCCGGCGCCGAGTTCGGCCACCTCGAGCAACACGTGCGCGTGCTCGACACGCTCGCTTTGGCGCGTGAGAAATTCCCGGGGCAGCGCAACAGTCTCGATGCATTGTGCAAGCGGCACGGCATCGACAACAGTCATCGGGAGTGGCACGGCGCATTGCTCGATGCACAGTTGCTGGCCGAGGTCTATCTGTTGATGACGGCCGGCCAGGGCGACCTGGGGTTCGCCGAGGAAGTCCTACCGGTTGCGCAAACGCTGCGTAACGCGGCTGGCGCGCTGCGTGCGCCGCCACGTATCCGCCGCGCGAACGACGAGGAACTGATCGCGCACGCAGCACGCCTCGCGGCGATTGAACGCGGCAGTCATGGAACCTGCATCTGGTTGCACGCGCCGGAGAACCACTCCGGGCAGGATGTAGCAGCGACACGCCACTTGATTCGCCGCGCGTAACCCGTCAGACGCTGTCAGCGTTGGCGTACGAGGATCACCGTGACGTTGTCCGAGCCTCCGCCGTCCAGAGCCGCCAGTACCAGATGATCTACACATTCCTGGGCTGACAAGTCATCGCGCCCAAGAAGCGCCGCGATGTCGCTGTCCGCGACTTCTTCGGTCAGGCCATCGCTGCACAGCAGGATCTGCATGCCCGGCTCGAAGCGGCCGCGCAGGCTGGCCACGCGCAGGGATTGCGGGTCGGTGACGCCAAGCGCCTGCGTGACTACATTGCGGTGCGGGTGATTGCGCGCCTGCTCTATCGTGATCGCGCCTTGATCGATCAGCTCCTGCACGTATGAATGGTCCTGCGACAACTGCCGAAGACCGTCCTGCCACAGATATACCCGGCTGTCGCCGACCCAGGCCACCTCAAAATCACCACTACCATCGAGCAGCAGGCTCGCGATGGTGGTTCCCATCGGCAGGGTTTCGGAACGGCGGGTGGAATGACGGATGATCTCCTCATCGGCCATTTCGATCGCCCGCACCAGCGGTGTGTGCTGGGTGACCTCCCGCACCAGCGTGTCGCGCGCCAATGCACTGGCGACTTCGCCGTGTTCATGGCCACCCATGCCGTCGGCGACCAGCCACAGTTTGAGGTCGCCGTCTGCGTAATAGGTATCTTCATTGTGCTCACGACGCAGGCCGACGTGCGTGCTGTGTCCGAACTCGATCATGCGCTTAGTGCGAAGCTTCCTGGACGGACCGGTCGTGGCGGTCGACGCACGCAGGTTCGTGTCCCCGCGCCACGTCCATAGCATGCCGCGCTGCTCGTTCGATACGCAAGCTGGCGGGCATCGGCAAGCCGCCGGCCACGACAGGTCGCGCGGATGCGGGCACGCCCGGGACCGGATCATCGACGATCGGGTGCGCGCCTTCGGTCTCGCCGCAGATCCCCGCAGTTCCCCTGTTGATAAGCATCAAGCCCCCATCCTGTGACATCCGCTTTACGATGCAATCGGCCCGCCGCCAGTCAATTCGAAATGGCCGCGCGGCCAACCAGTCACGCCGATGACCATAGTATCGCAGGAGACACCCGTGCTTGCCATTCGCTTGCGCCTGCGCGTGCGCACAGCCAGGTGATCTCCTCGTTGTCGGGATTGGATTTCCGTCGGTGGCTCGGGCGACGGTTCCGACGGAAATTCGGTCCAGGTTGCGTGCTCGAATCTCGAATGTGGCGTATCGAGTCGAGCCTTCCACTTCAGGGCCGAATTTCCGTGTTGGCGTTTCATCCGGTCGCCCGCGCGATAGATCGGGTTGGGCGGACTGCTTGCAGGCACGCCGTGGCCTCCGCGCCGTCTCGACGAAGGTGCGGGCACGGATTTGAGAAGGTTTCGGAAGAATATCGCGTAAGTATTTGGTGCCGAAGGTGGGACTCGAACCCACACTGTGTTGCCACAACTGGATTTTGAGTCCAGCGCGTCTACCAGTTCCGCCACTTCGGCATGAGATTTTTCGTGCGGCGTTGCGACCGGGACCGGTCGAAATTTTCGCCGGTGCGCGATTATACGTGAGCGTGCGGGTCAATGCGTGCGATCGAGCGACAGCTGGCGTACGTCGCGCGCGTACCAGTCGCCTTCGATCGGTTGAAACACCGAGCATGAAGTCATCGATCCGCGGTAGATATGCACCGAAACGGCAATGTCCTCGTCGCTTGGATTGCGGATGGTGTGATAGTCGTGCGGCGGAATCAGACTGCCGGCCGAGCCGGGTCCGGCCTGCATCGTGCCGCGCCGTTCGAAGCGAAAACGATCGTTGCGTCGGTCCAGCAACTCGTACGGCGTAACCTCCAGTTGGCCGGCCCAGACACCCTCGACGCACCACATGCCGGCGTGATCGTGCACCGGAGTTCCCTGGCCCGGTCCCCAGGTCATCGCGATCACATCGTAGCCGAGGGATTCGCTGCGATAGATCTCGCGCCTGGCGTAATGGTCGGCGGCCGCCTCGAATACGCAACCGGGCAATGTCACGTCGGGATCGCGGATCAGCCGGCACAAGGTAATGCGCAGCGCCTCGGTGATGGCGCGCTCGCAATCGTGACAGACGGCCTGGTCGAGAGCGTCCACCAGACGTTGGCAGCCGGGAAAGGCAAGAGTGAGCACGATGCGACCGATTCTACAGGGTCGCCAGGAAACCTGCGATGGCCGCGCCAAAACGCGGAATATCCACGAGAAACGCATCATGCCCCTGCGGGCTGTCCAGCGCGACGAAATCCACCTTGGCGCCGGCCGATCGCAGACCATCGGCGATTTCCTCCTGCTGCTGCAGTGGAAACAGGATGTCCGATTCGACGCCGATCACGAGGGCCCGATCGACAGCGATCCTTTCGAGTGCGGCGTCGACGCGGCCCTTGCCGTATTCGCCCATGTCGAACCAGTCGCTCGCGCGCGACAGGTAGAGATAGCTGTTCGGGTCGAAGCTGCGCGCGAACTTTTCCGCGTGCGCGATCAGGTAGGACTCGACCTGGAACTCGGCGCCGAACGGTTCATCCTCGCGCTCGCCCGGATCGAGACGAATGCGACCGAAACGCCCGCTCCATTCCATCGCCGAGCGATAGGTGATGACGCCGAGCTTGCGCGCGATATTCATGCCGGTTTCCGGATAATGCTCCTCGTCGTAACGTCCCTCGTTCCAGTTTCGATCGAGCCGTATCGCCTCACGCTGCAGCGAGCGTACGGCGATCGCGAACGGTTGCGCATGAGCAGCGGTGGAAATGCTGATGTGCGATCGCACGCTGCCCGCATGCAGCAACAGGTAACCGAGCGCGCTCATGCCACCCATCGAATTGCCGATCAGGCAGGCAAGGCGTTCGATGCCAAGGCCGCGCACCAGTTCGAACGCCGAATTGCCGACGTCTTCGAGCGCGAGCTCGGGGAAGTCGAGACCATAGGTGATGCCAGTCGCGGGATTGATCGAGGCCGGCCCTGAGGAGCCCTTGCAGCTTCCGAGCGCGTTGACGCAGATGACGAAAAAACGATTGCTGTCGATGTACTTGCCCGGTCCGAGCATCTCCTCCCACCAGCCATCCGACGGGTCGTCGGCGTTCGCCGCCGCGTGCGCGCTCGGAGACAGCCCGGTCAGGATCAGGATCGCGTTGTCGCGCGCTTCGCTGAGTTCACCCCAGGTTTCATAGGCGAGCCGGCCTTGATGCAACAATCCGCCCCGTTTCATGCGAAACGGAGAGGGAAGGTTGAAGTAGCGCCTTGCGTCTGCCATTCAGTGCTCGCGGCTCCGGACCAAGGTGCAATGTAACCAGACCCGACCGCAGCGCCAAGTACGCATTCATGCTGTGCAGGTCGCACGCACTTGATCCGGGGCGGAATATCCTTCTGTGAAATATCTGCCCGATCTTGCGTATTCGGAGATTTTGCGTAGCTCGCTCAACGCGATCTCGAATTGCCTACTTCGATTGTGGTTTGGCGGTTTCGTCGGCCACCTTGAGATCCGGCCAGCGCCGGGGCACTTGCGTTACCACGCCGGCACGCAGCGCATAGTGGAAGTCGGTGCTCTTTTTCGCCCCGCAGTACCACTGGTAACGGGCGGCGGCATGCCAGCGCGCCTTGCTGTCGTCCCAGACCTGGCAGGTGATCGCGCAGGAATTGGCCATGTTGCAGATCAGAGCGTCGATCGAGCCGTCGCCGTCGATGTCACGTGCGATGTAGATGCAGTCGTCACCGGTCTGCCTGCATTCCGTGCTGGCCGCGTCGCTCTCGAGCAACGCTTGCAGCAGCGCCTCACTCGGCTCCGGCGAACCAGTGGCCGGGCGCACGATCGTTGCAAGCTGCTGCGTTGTTGTCACCGCGTTGCCGCGCTTTTCCTCCGGGCTCATCCAGGCGTAGGGCTGTTGGCGCTGCAGCACCTTCGCAAGTTCCGTCGACAGACCCGCATCCGCCCGCACGCGTGCGTCATCGCGCAGAGATCGCGTGGCGAGATAGCCGCGGCGACCGCTGTCGAAGCGCAGATGTTCGAGATCGAGGTGCTTCGCATCGGTGCGACCATCGGCCCATCGCGCGAGCTGGTCGTTCACGCTGAGGCGGTTCGGGTCGAGCAGCAACGAATTGGAGGCGATCACGAGCGCAATGACTACCAGCGACAGTGCAACGTTTATCGGGCGCAGCGGCGCCAGCCAGTGGCCTTGGCTGCGTACAGCCGCGTACGCATAGCCACACGCATATCCGGCGAGCACCAGACATGTGATCGATGCCCAATAGCGATCCTGGGTCCAGCCGTATTGATGGATGCGCAGATAGAGCGCACACGAGGCGATCGCCGCATAGATCGGCAGGATCAAGAGGCCGGCACCGATCAAGTGTCGCAACCAGACGGGGTAGGCGGGTGCGTGCAAACCGTTCTGGTACACGGCATTGGTGAACACGATGATGGTACCGATGAGCATCATCAGGATCGCGCTCGCCGAGCGCGTATTCCACAATGGCTGAAGGCCCGTGAACGGCAGGCTGATCGCGAACAGCAGCGCGATGAACGTCAATAGCGGCAACAACCCGGTGAAGATCGCAAGCACGATCTGTCGCGCGATGCGGATCGGACGATGCTGGGTACGTCCGATCAGGATTCCGAGTCCGGCCATGCCACCGGTCGCGAGGTAGACGAACGCCGGTTGCCGGAACAAGTCCTTGAAGAACTCAATCCCGACCAGAGCGAACAACGCCTGCCACAGGGTCAGCACACCCCAGCAGATGCCGACGAATGCGATCATGAGCAGAAGCGTGAGTGCGTTCTGCCAGGCATATTCGAACAGGTCCGCATACGGTGCGCACCAGCGTCCATGCTGGAGGCGGCATTGCAGCCACGGCAACGCGACGAACAGCGCGAGCACGCTGGTGAATCCGTACGGGCCGAGCACGGCGGCGCTCTGCAAGCCCGGCGCACCGGTCGCGCTCCACACAGCCCATGCGGCGAGCAGCGAGAGGATCGCGGCGACCAGGACGGCATGCTGCCAGTAGCGCCTGTCGCGCAGCCGAACAACGGTCAGAGCCATCATGCCCGGCACGCCGAGCACCAGCGTATACCAGCAGATGCGCCCACCGAGTTCGCTGAGCGGCCACCAGTGATGATCCTGCCCGGTCTTCGCGAGCCACAGCAGCAGTCCCTGCAGGAGCGCGATCAATACGATGAATGCGCGCGTTTCGCGCGGCAGTGCACCTCGATCCGCCATGTGCGCCTCCATCCGAATTGCCTGGCATCGCCCCCCGTCCGCGTCGCGCGTCAGCGAACCTGCTGGTCGATGGTCAATGCGATCGGTTTGCTGCGACGCACGTCAAGCGGCGCGGACAGCGCCTGCAAGTCGCCGCTTTGCGGCAGCGCATTGCCGGATTTCGAGATGCGCGCACCGATCACGACCTGCGGAAACATCGACAGCTTGAGACTCGGCAACATGCCCATGCTGTCGTCGAGCGTGACCGTGACCGGCAGTTTCGAAGCACTCATGCGCTGGATCGCAAGCGGCATCGGTGGCCCGCTTGCGGCCTTGGCGAACACGAACAACGTTGCATCGGGGTCGAGCTTGTCCTTGAGCTTGGGGTCGAGTGTGACCGCGACGGTCAGTTTCGGCGCCGCGCCGGACGCTATCGCGGCATTGTCGGTCTCCGGCGCCGAAATGGTGGCGGCTGCATCCGCGGCGCCGCCGCTGCCAGCAGATGCGACTGCGGGTCCTGCCGGAGGCTCGCCAAGTTTCGATCGGGCATCGGCGATCTGATCGGCGACGCTCCTGGCGATGTCGGAACCCGGTTGCAGTTGCGGCAGCAGGCGATTCCAGCTCTTGATGGCGGCCTCGTAGTTGCCGTCCTGATAGTCGCCGATGCCAAGCAGCCACAGCCCGCGCTGATTGTCCGGATCGGTTGCGAGCGCTCGCTCGACGAGCTTGCGTGGCGCGCCGTCGATGCGATGCGACGGCGTCGCAAGGGCCATCGCCTGCGCATATTCGAGCATCACGTCGGCATTGCCGGGTGCCAGATCGAGCGCATGCTTGAATGCATCGCGCGCCTCGGCAAAACGTTGAGTGGTCTGATAGGCGCGTCCAAGCAACAACCAGCCGTCTTCATCGTTCGGCTGCTGCCTGAGCCGGGCCTCGAGCTTGCCGATCGCCTGTTGCATGTCTGCCACGTGGTCC
>JBAVZT010000284.1:0-1510 GCA_049588955.1 Rhodanobacteraceae bacterium
TGACCCCGCCATGCGACCACCGAACATGCCCATGCCGAGGCTGATCAGAAAAAACAGGCCGGCCAGCACCGCGGTGCTGCGCGAAAGGAAGTTGGCCGATCCACGCGCGCCGAACACGGTTGCGGACGCGCCGCCACCGAAACCGGAACCCGCATCCGCGCCGGCGCCACGCTGCATGAGAATCAGCGCGATCATGGCGACCGCAATGAGCACAAAAAAAACGTTTACGACAATGGTAAGCATCAGGATTCGCTCGTTACCGCCGCGCCGCAAATGGCCAGGAAATCGACCGCGATCAGCGATGCTCCGCCGATCAGACCACCATCGACATCCGGCTGACCGAACAATTCGGCCGCATTGGCGGGTTTGACACTGCCGCCGTAGAGGATTCGCAGCGAATCGCCAATTCTATCATCCCGGCCCCGCAGTTTGCCACGCAGGAACGCATGCACCGACTGCACCTGTCCTGGCGTCGCGGTGCGTCCGGTGCCAATCGCCCACACCGGTTCATAGGCCAGCACGGCGTCAGCGAACAACGCGATGCCGGCTTTGTCGAGGACGGCATCGAGTTGTCGAGCGATTACCGATTCGGTGGCTCCGGCCTCGCGCTCGGCCAGGGTCTCGCCGACGCACACGATCGGCCGCAGTCCCGCCGCGCGGGCCGCGACAAATTTGGCCGCAACCAGCGCATCGCTTTCGGCGTGGTAGCGGCGCCGCTCGGAATGCCCGATCAGCGCGTAGCGACACCCGATATCAGCCAGCATCGAGGCAGCGACCTCGCCGGTGTAGGCACCCTCGGCGTGTTCGCTGACATCCTGTGAACCGAACGCAATCGCGCCGTGCGCACAATGCGCGATCAAATCGGCGAGGTATGGAAACGGCGGCAATACGGCCACATCGATCCCGCTCGGCCGCGCTTTCACGATGGCGTCAACCAGTTCGATCGAGCCGGTCCGTGAACCGTGCATTTTCCAGTTTCCGGCGATCAGCGGACGGCGCATCGAATTCCATCGCGAGCGTGGGGGCGCGCAAGGATAGCGGCCGCCTCGATCTGCTTCAATCGCGCCTGCCCAGCGGAACGCGCGACAATCCACCCGGACAGGCCTGACCGGGGCAGTCGCACTGGGGCGCCGGTCGCACGCACTGAAAATGCACGGGACGCCGCCCGGAGCGCACTTCGGCGCTGACGTCGATGAAACGGCCGTCCTGCCAGGCAAGAAAAATCGCGTCGTGCATGGTGCGTGCATCGAGCCCTGGAAACAGGTTCAGATAGGCCGCCTCGAGATCACCGATCCTGAGCCAGGGTATGCGTTTGCCGTGATCGTAAACCGGCAGCATCGGCGCCGCGCCCGACGGCATCAGCGCGCCGCGCGCGATCAATTCAAACCACGGCGTACTCTCGCCCTGAATCAGGCAATCGCGCACGCGCGCAAGATCCGGCGTCTGCGACTTGACGATCGCATCGGCAAACGGGATGAAAAACCAGCGCAACGACGGATCGATGCCGAGC
>JBAVZT010000285.1:0-2565 GCA_049588955.1 Rhodanobacteraceae bacterium
TCTCCGCACCACGAGGGTCCAGGTCAACGCGCGGCGGTTGCGAAGCGGTGCCTCTGTCCTGTTTGCCGACACGGCGGCAAGCACTGCGATTCAGTCCGTCATTGCGGCGCAGGCCGTAATCCGGAGCGCTCGGCGTGGGGACCTCGCCGCGTGATCGCCGCTGCGTTCCGGCCACGGATGAGGTTCCAGGACACTGATCTGCGCGCGGGCGGGCTCAGATATCCAGAAACGCCGCCAGCGCGCGGCTCACCGCGTCCATCGTGACGGAATCCACTCGGCCGAACCGCTTGCCGACCTTTGCTCGCGGCAAGGTGGTCGCCTTGTCGATCATGACCTGCGAGGGCTTGCGCAAGCCGGTGGCCGTCGAAGGTTCGATCGATACGCGCAACAGATCGCGATCACGCATCACGCCGGTCAGCGGCAACACGGTCACGGACAGCAAATCGTGAAAAGCGTCTGGCTGGACAATCAGCGCCGGGCGAGCCTTGCCGTGATCACCCGACACCGCGATCGCGACCAGATCACCTCGCTTCACGCGTTCCAGTCCTCGCTTTCGGTGACATCCGCGATCCAGCGCATCACTTTGGCCTCGTCGCTGTTCGGATCGGCTGCTTCCGCGGCCGCTTGTTGCGACTGCCGTTTCGCGGTGGCTGCAAATTCCTCGCGGCGCCGGCTTTCGAAGGATGTCTGGACCAAATCGCGCACGATATCGCCGACTGGCCGGTGTTCGGCCAGCGCCGTCTTTGCCAAGGCGGCCTTCAAGGCGGGATCGAGCCTGAATGTCAGGCTGTCGCCATGGGTGAGTCGTCGTCGGCCCACGGATGTCTCCAGCGTCTGTAACACGTTATGTAGGTATATTTTGTCTTACAAAATTGTCGAGTATTCCGCGACCGTGCTTGGCGCGCAATCGGCTCAAGGCCACACAAGACGTGCTCTATCGAAAAAACCGTGGCAACGTCCTTTTCCCCCGCAACGTAGGAGTGCCGAAGACGGAAGCAGCGAGCTGCGCACCGAGGGAATTTCGAAGCCGTAGCGATCTGTGCCACGTCAGGTCCTTCCTCGACAATCCACGGTGTCCGGTTCAGCCGCCGCGGTGCGTTACAGACAACGTGGGTCAAAAGGGTAAGCATCGAACGACTGGTCAACCGCCCGGCAACGGGCTGGCTGGCCGCAGACCATGTTGGCCAGACTCATGCCACGATCCGGCAGAAATCAGCCCTTGTTGACAGGATGTTAATACTTGGCTACTGTCCGCCGGGATCGGGCTTTGAAACTGACAATTGAGCAACCGTGGGGAGCGGTAAGTGGCCGCCCCGCCCGAAAACCCTGGGAGATAGCTTTGATGAATACCAAGATGAAAGTTCTTTCGCTGGCCGTCGCAGGATTGGCCGGTTTCGCGTTTGCGGGCAGCGCGTTTGCGGGCACATGCCCGGCGAGCCCGGTTCCGCCGTGGACGGCGATCAGCCAGTTTCAAGGAACCGCAACCATTGTGGCGGGTGGTTTGGGCGGTACGGCGTGTCGCCTTGATTCAGTTATCAACTCGGGAGCCAGTGGCGCCGCCAGCGCAACGGTCGAAGACGATTCTCCGGCTACGGAGCCGCGCTATCGCGCTGCGTTCATCATTGATCTCGATGGGTTGGCAAGCCCGACAATCAACACCTCCGCATCAATTTTCTCGGGGAATTCAACGGCGACGGGCGCTGGCGTAAAGCTCAGCATATTCGGTAACGGAGGCAGCTGGTTCTTGAGCTACAAGATCTCCGATGGCTCCGGCGTTTTCTCGAACTCGGTTCCGCTCGTCGCGGGCGAAAACCATGTGGAATTCGATCTGCAGGTTGGCGCGACTGGTTCGTTGTCCGTGTGGATAAACAACAACGATCCCAACAATCCGACGCAGACGAGCCCAAGTGTCGATAATTCGGCCGACACCGGTATCGATACGGCGTTCCTGGGACTGGCGGCTCCATCGACACAGTTCGCCGCCGCTTATGGTGGAACCGCCGCGCAATTCGACCAATTCGATTCGCGCCGTTCGACATTTATCGGCTTCTAAGTGCAACTTGCGACAAGCCCTACTGTTCCATAATCTGGAGTGATCGATATGAAGAAACTACAAATTGCCGTGGCAGCGCTCGTCTTGGCCGCTCCGGCTGCGGCCTTTGCCGGTGCTGGTGGCCAGACTTGTGCGACGGCGCAAGAACTAATGGCGGGGAGCACCTACTCGGGTGATACATCGACTTACGGTAATCCCATCGGTGCGTTTGGTCCGCTGCCGAGCCCAGGTCCCGATGCAATCTACAAATTCACATCCGATGGTATGGCGACGGGTTCGATTACCGTGACCGCATCGAGTTTCAATTCGGGCATCTTTTTGCTGACAACCTGCGCTGGTGACTCGGGAACGCCTCTTGAGGCCGCCACGGGCCCAACCGTTCCGTACTCAATGCCAGTCGATAACGGCGCTGGTGCTCCGTTGAACGCGGGCACCACCTATTACGTTGTGGTGTCGGGCAATCCGGCCGACAGTTCCGGTCCAAGCGGTACTTTCTCCTTTGATACACCGAC
>JBAVZT010000286.1:0-2932 GCA_049588955.1 Rhodanobacteraceae bacterium
CGTCGAGGCACGCCGCAAGCGCGGGCAGGAGTTCGCGCGCGCGCTCGATCGACAGTGTCTCGACATGGTGATCGGCGCCGTTGTGTCGCGCGACCAGGCGCGCATGGCGCGTCTCATCGAAGCTCGCCTCGCTGAAGCCGATCGAGTAGGTCCTGAGCCGTTCGCGACCGACATGGCGCATCGCGAGGGCCGCGATCGTCGACGAATCGAGACCGCCGGACAGGAAGCATCCCACCGGCACGTCGGCGACCAGGCGACGCTCAACCGCGGCATCGAGCAAGCTCGTGAACTCCTCGGTCCAGCGTTGTTCGATGCCGGCCGGTCGCGCATCGGCCGGCTCCGGACGGTATTGCCAGTAGCGTTCGATGCGAGGGGCGCGGGTTGCCAGGTCGAACGTCAGCGAATGCCCGGCCGGCAATTTGCCGACGCCGGCGAGAAAACTCAGTGGCGCCGGAACGTAGCCGTAGGCGAAATACTTGCGCAGTGCCCGGGCCGACAGCTCGACCGGCGCCAGCGGGTGCTCGCGCAATGAAGTCAGTTCCGATGCGAACACGAAGGTGTCTTGGTGAAGGAACCAGTACAGCGGCTTCTTGCCGAAGCGATCGCGCGACAGGAATACGCGGCGGCGTTCGCTATCGACAATCGCGAAGGCCCACATGCCGTTCAGATGATGTGGCAGTTCGCTGCCCCAGTGGCGGTAGCCGTGCAGCAGCACTTCGGTATCGGAATGATCACTGCGAAAGCGTGCGCCGAGCTGTTCGAGTTCCCTGCGCAGTTCGCGAAAGTTGTAGATCTCGCCGTTGAAGACGAGCGTGTGTGCGCCATTTGCGCTTGTCATCGGCTGGCGACCGCCGGGGATATCGAGAATCGCGAGTCGCCGGAACGCGAGAAAGATGCCCTGGTCCGGGTCGGTCATGAAGCCTTCGTCGTCCGGCCCGCGATGGATGAGGCGATCGGCCATGCGTTTGAGCACGTCCCGATCGCCCGCACCGAAGAAACCGGCAATTCCACACATGCGTGATGCCCCGGAGTTACGCCTTCAGACTCGACACGGGAGTGAACTCGCCGCCGTCCCGGCAAGGTAACGCTTCGGTGCGTCGCGCCGCCTGCGACGGCCAACCCGCCCTGCACATCGTTGACTGGGTGTTTGCATCAGCCTTGCGCGGGTGGCGTTTCGGCGCGCACGACACTGGCGATCCGATAGACCGGTTTGGCCTGCGACTCATGGTAGGTGCGATTGAGCATTTCCGCGAGCAGGCCCATCAGGATGCTGATCACACCGAGCGCGCCGAGGAAAACCGTCAATAGCGGCAACGGTGTCTGAATCAGCGAGGTGCCGGCGAAGAACTTCAATGCGAGCGCCCACAGACCACAACCGAACGCGGCGACGATACCAAGCAGCCCGAAGCTGCCGAACACGTACATCGGCTTGTCCGCATAACGGAACAGGAATTTCACCACGAGCAGATCAAGCACCACCTTGACCACGCGTTCGAGGCCGTATTTCGATTCGCCGTGCAGGCGCGCGTGGTGGCGCACTTCGATCTCGCCGACGCGCGCGCCGTTCCAGGCCGCATAGATCGGTACGAATCGATGCATCTCGCCGTACAGCTTGACGCCGTCGAGCACGTCGCGCCGATAGGCTTTGAGCGAGCACCCGTAGTCGTGCAGGTTCACACCCGATACGCGGGAAATGATGCGGTTGGCGATGCGACTCGGCAGGTTGCGCCGGATCGCATCGTCCTGGCGATCCTTGCGCCACCCGGAAACGACGTCGAAGCCCTCGCCGAGCTTGGCGAGCAAGCGGACGATGTCGTCCGGATCGTTCTGCAGATCGCCGTCCATCGGCACGATGATGCGCCCGCGCGCATGGTCCATCGCCGCCATCATCGCGGCCGTCTGCCCGTAGTTGCGCGGAAAGTGCACGACGGTCACGCGCGAGTCGGCACGCGCGATTGCATCCAGCGCGGCGGGCGAGCCATCGCGGCTGCCGTCGTCGACCAGCACCAGTTCCCTTACGCGATCAAGCGCGTCGAGTGCCGCGCAGATGCGCTGATAGAGGATCGGGATATTCTCCTCCTCGTTGTAGATCGGTACCGCGACGGTCAGGTAGGGAGCCGGTGCCGTGGTGTCGCCGGTGCCGGCAGGGGCGGAGTTCATGCGGGTCTCCTGGTCGACCGGCAATGTCACGAAACACCCAGCTCCGGCAGGTCGCGATACTGTGCGAGCGCCTCGGGATTGGCCAGCGCATCGGTATTCCGGACCGTGCGTCCGTGTATCGTGTCGCGCACGGCGATCTCGGTGATCTTGCCCGAGATCGTGCGCGGAATGTCCGTTACCTGCACGATCTTCGCGGGCACGTGGCGCGGCGTCGTGTTGTTTCGGATCTGCCGGACGATGCGCCCGCGCAGCGCATCGTCGAGGCGCTCGCCCTCGCGCAGCCGGACGAACAGGATCACGCGTTCGTCGTCCTGCCACTGCTGGCCGACCGCGATGGCTTCGAGCACCTCGGGCACCTGCTCGACCTGGCGATAGATCTCGGCGGTGCCGATGCGCACTCCGCCCGGGTTCAGGGTTGCATCGGAGCGGCCGAAGATGACAACGCCGTCGTGTTCGGTCAGCATTGCATGATCGCCGTGGCACCAGACGCCGGGCACGCGTGAAAAATACGCGTTGCGGTACTTTTCCCCGTCGGGGTCATTCCAGAACGCCACCGGCATCGACGGGAAGGGCGCGCTGCAAGCGAGTTCGCCGGGTTTGCCTCGCACCGGTTTTCCGTCCTCGTCGAGAATCTCCACCTTCATCCCGAGTCCGCGGCATTGCAGCTCGCCGCGATACACCGGCAGCAGCGGATTGCCGAGCGCGAAGCACGACACGATGTCGGTGCCGCCCGAAATCGAGGCGAGCAGAACCCGTTCCTTGATGTCGCGAT
>JBAVZT010000287.1:0-1854 GCA_049588955.1 Rhodanobacteraceae bacterium
GCAGCGGCGCGCGCCGCGCTCTCGACCTTATGCGAACCGCACTCCAAGGTATCATGCCGTTCGCCTGTCCCCTCGCGAGGAGAACCCGCATGCTCCGGACCGCCGCGTACGCCGCTGCCTCCGCCGACCAACCGCTCGGCCCGCTGACCATCGAACGCCGCACGCCCGGCCCGCACGACGTGCAGATCGACATTCTCTATTGCGGCGTGTGCCATTCCGACCTGCACACCGCGCGCAACGACTGGAAGATGACCCAATACCCATCCGTGCCGGGTCACGAAATTGTCGGCAAGGTAACAGCCATCGGCGATCAGGTGTCCGCTTTCAAGGTAGGCGACACCGTGGGAGTGGGTTGCATGGTGGACAGTTGCCAGCACTGCGCGTCCTGCGCGGAAGGCGAAGAGCAATACTGCGAGAACGGTTTCACCGGCACCTACAACGGTCCGCTGTTCGGCGGCGATAACACTTATGGTGGCTACTCCGACAAGATCGTGGTGAACGAGAAGTTCGTGCTGCACATACGTCGCAGCGACAATCTCGCCGCTGTCGCGCCGCTGCTGTGCGCCGGCATCACGATGTATTCGCCGCTGCGCCACTGGGATGTCGGGCCGGGCAAGAAAGTGGGCATCGTCGGGCTTGGAGGGCTTGGCCACATGGGAGTCAAGCTCGCGCATGCAATGGGCGCACATGTGGTGCTGTTCACCACCACACCCGACAAGCGGGCAGACGCGAAAAGGCTTGGTGCGCATGAGGTCGTGATCTCGAAGGATGCCGATCAGATGGCGCAGCACGCCAACAGTTTCGACTTCATTGTCAACACGGTTGCCGCTTCGCACGATCTCGACGCTTACGTCAACCTGCTCAAGCGCGACGGCACGATGTGCCTGATCGGTGCGCCGGCCGAACCGCATCCGTCGCCGAATGTGTTCAATCTGATCTTCAAGCGCCGTCAGATCGGCGGATCGCTGATCGGCGGCATCCGCGAAACCCAGGAGATGCTCGACTTCTGCGCCGAACACGGCATCGTCTCCGACATCGAGATGATTGCGATGCGCGACATCAACGACGCATACGAACGCATGCTCAGAAGCGACGTGAAATATCGCTTCGTGATCGACATGGCGACGCTGCAGGCAAACGCCAAAGCCGCTTGAGAGCCGGCGACCAGCGGGGGCGAGGCGAACCGTCGAGCGGGCTCCCGCTTCGCCCCTTCGATGGCTGCCCTCGTTATTGCACGCTGTTGTCGGCGCCTGCAGCCGCCGTGGCCTGCCACGCTTGCAACCTTGCAAGGCGCGCGTCCAGCCAGCGCTGTCTGACGCTGTACACGTGTTCGATTGCTGCTCGTTCGGGCGGTGACAAGTCGGGATGGTGCGCTTCGAAAATAAGGACGACACGATCGGCACCGGAGCGGTTCCAGGCCTCATGTTCGAAGCTGTCGTCGAACGCGATGATCGTACCTTCGCGCCAATGACAAAGGTCGCGCCCCACGCGAATCGCGCAGCCTTCAGGAACAATCAGCGGCAGATGCACGGTGACGCGGGTGTTGGTCAGGCCGTGATGCGGCGGAATATGCGCGCCGGGTCTGAGACGCGAGAAGAATACCTCCATCGGCGTACCGTCGATCCTGGCGAGATCGACGGCGCCGACCGCATGCGCCGTTTGCGGAAATTGCGCGAGTGCGGGCGTTGCCTTCGCGTCCTGATACAGGTGGACGGCCGACCAGTCGAGCGATCCGCCAAGCTCCGCCCATTCCGGCGCCGGCGTGCCCGCCGGGACGTAAGGCTGCACGGTCACGCCCGCACGCAGGCCGACTTCGTATTCTCGCCGGATCGTATCGCACGCGCCCTCCAGGGT
>JBAVZT010000288.1:0-6079 GCA_049588955.1 Rhodanobacteraceae bacterium
CTGCCGCGCCGCGCACGGCCTCGGCCACGCTGCGCGCCGTCAGTGCGAGCAAGGTCGCCTGGACATCGACTGCGGAGGTCGTCCCGGGGAGTCGTTGGTCAAGCCAGTTCAGGTTGAACATCTCGCGGCCGGTGCTTTTGGGGGCCGGAGTTGCGAAATACGGATCCTCGAGCCAGCGGGCAAGGAGGTCATGGTTGACATGGCCCTTGCGTGCCCAGGCACCGTCGTGATCGCAAACCGTGCCCAGATGCCTGGCGGCCCACGCGTCGAGCAGGCAATTGGCCGGGCCGGTGTCGAAACCGAACACTTCCCGCGCCGGGGCGAGCACGGTGACGTTGGCAATCCCGCCGAGATTCAGGATTACCCGAATCGCGTCGTCACGCGCCAACGTTGCCGCGTGAAAGGCCGGCATCAGCGGCGCGCCCTGCCCCCCGGCGGCAACATCCGCGCGGCGAAAGTCGCCGATCGTGCAAACACCGGTGCGCTCGGCGATGACGCTCGGATCGCCGATCTGAATCGTGAACGGATGTGCGCCGGTCGGACGGTGGCGAACCGTTTGTCCGTGCGAACCGATCGCGGCGATCGCATCGGCCGGGATGCCGACATGTTCGATCAAGGCGAGCGCGGCAGCGGCGAAGCATTGCCCCACTTCGACATCCAGCGCACCGAATTCATCCAGCGCGACCGACGCGTTCGAACGCGTCAGGGCAAGCAGACGTGCCCGGAGATCGCGCGGATAGGGAGTCGTGCGTGCCGCCAGCAGTTCCAATTCCGGATCGAATCGCACCAAGGCTGCGTCGATGCCATCGGCGCTGGTGCCGGAGATAAGCCCGAGGTACGCCGGCGTCGCGGCCACCTTCAGCCGCGGCCGGCCGGCGCGTGGTTTTCGGTGGCAGCAAGTTCCTGACGCGCGTCTATGGACTTGATGCGCGCGATAAACGGGGCCGTGGACTGACGGAATTGGGCAATCTGCGAAGCCGGCAAGGGCTCGGGTTTCGGCATCGTCACCGTCAGCGGATTGCGCTGCACCCCATGCACGCGCACTTCGTAATGCAGGTGCGGGCCGGTAGCGAGGCCGGTCATGCCGACGTAGCCGATGATGTCGCCCTGGTGCACGTGCTGACCCAGCTTGACATGCGCAAAGCGCGACATGTGTCCATAGGCGGTGCTGTAGGTTGCGTTGTGACGAATCAGAACGAAGTTGCCGTAACCGTGTTCGCGACCACGGAACGCGATGACGCCATCGCCTGCGGCATGAATCGGAGTTCCCGTCGGTGCGGCGTAGTCGACGCCCTTGTGGGCGCGCGTGTATCCGAGAATCGGGTGTTTGCGCGAGGCGGTGAATCGCGAGGAAATGCGCGTGAATGCGACCGGCGTGCGCATCAGCGATTTGCGCAGTGGACGGCCATCCTCGCTGTAGTAGCTGACGCTGCCATCGGCCTGCTCGAAACGGTACGCCGTGTAGCGCTTGCCCCGATTGAAGAATTCCGCCGCAATGATGTCTCCGTCGCGCTGGAACGAACCATCGCGATAAACCTTGTCGTAGATCACGGTGAAACTGTCGCCGGGCCGCAGCTCGCGCGCGAAATCGATGTCGTACTTGAAGACGTCTGCCATTTTCAGCACCATCACATCGCTCAAGCCGACCTTGTTCGCCGCATCGAACAAGGAGCCGTCGACGACGCCATGGGCGTATTGGACCTGCTGCATGAGCGCGCGCGATTTTTCGCTCACATTCACGTTACCGGCTGCGAATGTCATCACCACGCGCTTGGCGTCGTCACGATCGAACCGCATCGCGGCGAGGCTGCCATCGGAGTCGATCATGAAGTCGAATTCGTCACCGGGGTGAATGTTGCGCAGCGCCGAGGCGTCTGTTTGCGCGTCAAGCGCACGCTGCAGGTCGGCGGGACTCAGTCCTTGCTCGCGGAAAATGTCGGCCAGCGACTGTCCGGCGTGGACGTGCACCACGCGCCATTCGCCGTCGGCACTACCGGGCATGCCGGGAACAGATGCCTTCGCGGCCGCGAGCGGAAGCTGCGGCAGACTCAGGTCAAGGGTGGTATAGGCGGCCGGGGCAGGGCCGCGTCGCATCGCGTTGGCCCAGCTCGGCAGCACGACCCCGGCAAGGGCGGTAAGCAACAGGGCCACGGCGCCAAGCACCCAGTGCTCGCGTCGCCATGAGATCGGCGCTGCCGCTACGTTCTGGGTGAAGGTCCAGGTTGCCCTGCGCGCGTAGAAGTGCACATGGCGACATTGCGCCTTGCGCCGGATGGCTTGACGGCGGGCGTTGCGTCGGGCGGAGTGGGCCTTCGATTCGGTTTTGGTCACAATCGCGTTCCGGCGAACCGGCCGGTACGATACCGGTGCCGCGCAAGTCTCGTCAACGCCAATGAGGGCACGAAAATTGGCGCCGAACCCGGTTAACAAATAGTTAACCGCAAGGTCACGTTACAAATGGCCGTCTATAGGTCTGTTGAATCCATGCATTTGAACTGACAACGGCAGCGTGGGGATATCGATGACGAAGGTTCAGGCAGCGTTCGATCTGATTGGCCGGGGTGCCGAGGAAATCATCAAGGCCGAGGAGCTGGGGGCGCTGCTCGAATCCGGCCGTCCGCTGCGCGTCAAGGCGGGCTTCGATCCAACCGCGCCGGACTTGCACCTTGGTCACACGGTTCTGCTGAACAAGATGCGGCAGTTTCAGGATCTCGGCCACCAGGTGATTTTCCTGATAGGCGATTTCACTGGAATGATCGGTGACCCTAGTGGCAAGATCGCGACCCGCAAGCCGCTCACGCGCGCCGATGTGGCCGCCAATGCGCGGACCTACGCAAACCAGGTGTACAAGGTTCTCGACCGTGAGCGTACCGAGCTTCGTTTCAATTCCGAATGGTTCGACGCGATGTCCGCAGCCGACCTGGTCCGGCTCGCGGCACGACACACGGTCGCGCGCATGCTCGAGCGCGACGATTTTTCCAAACGCTACAAGTCGGAGCAGCCGATCGCCGTCCACGAGTTCCTCTACCCGCTGGTGCAGGGTTACGATTCGGTTGCATTGAAGGCGGACATCGAGCTTGGCGGAACCGACCAGAAATTCAATCTCCTGGTCGGCCGCCAGTTGCAGGCCGATGCCGGCCAGCCGCCCCAGGTGGTGCTGACCATGCCGCTGCTGGAAGGCCTGGACGGTGTTGCCAAGATGTCCAAATCCGTCGGCAATACCATCGGCATCAACGAGCCGGCAATCGATATCGTCAACAAGACCATGAAGATCGGCGACGAGTTGATGTGGCGTTGGTACGAGCTGCTGAGCCTCGACCGCTCGCTTTCGGATATCGCGCGCATGCGTCGGGATGTCGCCTCCGGACAGCTCCATCCGCGCGATGTCAAGCTCGCATTGGCAAAGGAACTGGCCGCGCGATTTCAGGGTACGGACGAGGCCGATCGGGCGGTCGACGCGTGGAATGCGATTGTGCGCGAGTCACGTATCGATGTGGATTTGCCGCCTGTGGAAATCCGGACTCCCGCACCGGGCATTCGCATCGGTCCCTTGTTTGTGGCCGCCGGCCTTGCCGCGAGCAACTCGGAGGTCATGCGCAAGATGAAGGAACGCGCCGTGCGCATCGATGGGGAACTGGTGGTGGATCGTGAACTCGCGCTGCGTGCAGGGAGCGAGCACCTTTTGCAGATCGGCAAGCGCGCGTTCGCTCGGGTGCACTTGATCGCTTCCTGATCCGGCTCCGGCACCCGTCTGCGGACGGGTGCCCATTTCGGGATTCCGATGCCGTGCAGCGACCGCACCGCGAGCGATCAAGTGGAATGTCGGGCGAATCGTCGAGGCGCCATTCGCCCTTCGGATTTAACAGCGTCTTAGCCGCAGCACAGCTCGGCACCCGATATACTTCATCGCTTCGCTGCGGATGTCGCGATCGAAACCCATCGAGTCCGAATGCCCAAGCCTGTCGCCGATCGCTTGTCGAAATTTTCAGCCGCGCTGCGTTACATGCTGCCCGCATGGGGCGCAATCGCGTTGGCGGCCGTGATCGGTCATCCGTCGACGTTGATCCTTCTCATCGCGGCCAATGCGCTTGCGATGACGGCGATATGCCACGCTCTGGGCTTCGACATGGAGGTCAATTTCCTGCGCAGCATCGTGCGACGCGGCCTGGCCTACTTCGTTTTCATGACGGCATACAGCACGATCGTAGCCGTGCTGTTGGGCGCCCCGGTCTGGTGGCTCGCGCATGGTGGCTCGCTTTTGTCCGCCTTGGTGGTGTCCACGGCCGTACTGATGGCGTTACTGGTGTTGTGGCGCCTGTGGCCGGCTTTCGCACTGCCGTTTCTGTGGGACGACGCCTATCCGCAGCACGGGCAAGCTTCGTGGTTGTTGTCTGTTCTGCGGCGCTCCATGACATTTGCGCAGCATCTGACCAGCGATCAGCGTCTGCTCTTCAGCCACGGACTGCCGGCTGCCGCCGCGCTGTTGCTGCTCGCCGTCGGTGCGCTGGCGCTCGCCGGCCTCGGCGGCATGGTGCCGAGCGAGTTTCGCATCACCGGCCTGGTCATCTATGGCGTATTCGCAATGCCCTTGGGCAACCTGGTGCTGGCCAATCGCTGTGTGCGAGCCTTGTTGAGCGCAAAGCGCCACGCACGCGAAATCCGCGAACGCCATCCGGCGACATTGCCTGAAGCAGATCCGGGCGCCGACATGCTGCTGCCGGCGGACATGTCGCCCGGCGAACTGGACGCGGCCTTGCTGGCCGCCGCACGTTGCGGACACATTGAATCGGGTCTGGCCGCGCTGCAGCGAGGCGCCGACCCCAACACCCTGCCATCGGCTGACGATCAGGATCAACGCAGTGTGTTGACCGTCGCCGTTACCTTGGCCGACTTGCGCCTGTTGCGCGCGCTGATCGCCAAGGGAGCCGACGTCAATCGCCGGCATGGCGGCATCACCGCGCTGATTTCCGCCACGCGGGACAGTTATCGGGGCCGTGCCGAAGCGGTGATGACCTTGCTTGCGAACGGGGCCGATCCACGCCTCGCCGATGCGGATGACAACACACCGCTTCATCATGCGGCCCGTTGCGCCGAACCCGAAGTCGCTGCCCTGCTGGTCGACGGCGCGGCGCGAATCGACGCCGTCAATCGCGAACGCGTGACGCCGCTCGGCATTGCCTGCATGGGCCGCCATTGGCCGGTCGCGGCCTTCCTGCTGGCGCGCGGAGCCGATCCCGCGGCACCCGATGCGGAACCTGCCGTGCATCTCGCCGCCGCCGTCGACGAGGACGATCCCGCCGGCATCGCATTGTTGATCGGCCACAAGGTTCGAATCGATGCACTCGGCGCGTTTGATCGAACCGCATTGCACGTGGCCGCGCATTGCGGGCATTTGCGTATCGTCCAGTCCCTGCTCGCGGCAGGCGTCGACGTGGATCGCGCCGATTGCAATGGCACCACCGCGCTTATGGAGGCTGCCCGTGCCGGTGCCGATGCGATCGTTCACGCACTCGGCAAGCGCAAGGCAGCAACCGACAGCAAGGACGCTGTCGGGCGTACTGCGCTGATGATTGCCTGCCGGTCGCGCCGGGCGACGGAAGAGACGTTACGCGCGTTGCTTGCAATCGGCTCGGATTGCGGCTGCGAGGACGCAGACGGAAAGCGCGCACTCGATCATGCGATCGAAACCGGTCGCTGGCAGATGGTGGCTCTGCTCGATCCGACCAGTCCGCTGCCGAGCAATATTGCAGACGCCCAGCGCGATCGCGTGCTTGTCGACGGCAGGCACCTGCTGGATGCGCTGCGCTTCGGTCACTGGGAAATTGTCGAACAGGTCGGGCGAGCGATCCGCGACTGGCCTTGCGCCGAGTTGGCCGAGTTGTACCTGGAATTGGTCGACCCGACGCTCACCCAAGCGCGTTGCTGGTTGCTCAATCGTGGTCTCGGGCCCGAAGCCGTCGTGGCCGATGGTCGACATCTTGGCGAAGTTTTGACCGCTGCATTACCGGCTGGCTGCGCCGCGCTGGACGATCTGCTTGCACGTGGGGCGCAGTTCGGCTCCGGCCAGGTTGCGCGCGTG
>JBAVZT010000289.1:0-2226 GCA_049588955.1 Rhodanobacteraceae bacterium
GGTTATGGTCTTTCGCGCATTGCGCACCTGTCGCCCATGTCGCCCACACACAGCGTCACATCGGATGTGGCGCCGGAATTGCCCGTATTGCTGCCGACCGTTCATGTTCATCCCGGCGCCAATGCGATCCACTACGCCTCGATGCAGACCCTGCCGGCGGTGATAGTGCATCCGGATGCTGCCGACGTTGCGGCGGTCGCGGCAAAAGCACGCACCGATGCGCGTATTGCCGCGAACGTGGTCGCCGCAATCACGCCGATGCACCTGCCCAACGCGGCGGCCGGCGCATCGCACGCCCCTCTGAACATGCCCTACTATTCCTTCGGCAAGGCCGCGCCGCGCATGAGCAGGGACTAAGCCGATGAGCATCACCTGGAACGACTCGACGCCCATCTACCGCCAACTGCGTGACCGCGTCGTGGCGATGATCCTTGATGGCGTCCTCACGCCGGGCGATCCGTTGCCCTCGGTACGACAGGTTGCGGCGGATTTTCAGATCAATCCGATCACCGTATCCAAAGCCTATCAGGAACTGGTCGATGAAAATCTCGTGGAAAAAAGAAGGGGTCTGGGCATGTATGTCAACGATGGCGCGCGCGCAGCGTTGCTGAAATCCGAACGGGAACATTTTCTCAGCGACGAATGGCCGGCACTGTATGCACGCCTCGTCCGCATGGGGCTCGACTTGAACCAATTGATGGAAGAGGCCAGGACGCATGAGGAGAAAGCGAAATGAATGCGATTGTCCATGCGCACAACCTGACCAAGCGATATGGCGCAACCGCGGCGCTTGATAGCATCGATTTCGATATCGAGAGCGGACGCATCGTCGGCCTGATCGGCCCGAACGGCGCCGGCAAGACCACCGCGCTGAAGGCGATCCTCGGCCTGACCGAGTTTCAGGGCGAGTTGTCGGTACTCGGCCTCGATCCGCGCAGCAATCGCGCCGAGCTCATGCAGCAGGTCTGCTTCATCGCCGATGTGGCCGTGCTGCCGCGCTGGCTGCGCGTCGGCGAGGCAATCGAATTTGTGGCCGGCGTTCATCCGCGTTTCTCGCGCGACAAATGCAAGGCGTTCCTCGCACGTACCAAACTCAGGCCCGAAATGCGCGTGCGCGAACTGTCCAAAGGCATGATCGTGCAACTGCACCTGGCCCTGGTCATGGCGATCGATGCACGACTGCTGGTACTCGACGAGCCGACACTGGGTCTCGACATCCTCTATCGCAAGGCGTTCTACGAAAGTCTGTTGAACGACTATTTCGACGAGCAGAAAACGATCCTGGTCACCACCCACCAGGTGGAGGAAGTCGAACATATCCTGACCGATCTGATCTTCATTCGCGACGGCAAGATCGCGTTGTCCGCCACCATGGATCAAGTCGCCGAGCGGTTTGCCGAAGTCATGGTCAACCCCGAAAATGTCGCAGCAGCGCGGGCGCTCGGCCCGCTGCACGAACGGCAGATCTTCGGCAAGACGATTTTTCTGTTCGACGGGATTGATCGCGCGCGACTCGCCGCACTCGGCGAGTTGCACAAGCCCAGCGTGGTCGATCTTTTTGTCGCCACCATGCAAGGAACCTACGCATGAACACGCTACCGCTGTTACTCAAGCGCGAATACTGGGAACACCGAGGCGGCTTCCTGTGGGCGCCGTTGTGGACCGCTGCCGTGGTGGTCCTGTTGACCCTGTCCGGCATCGTGATCGGCGAAATCGTCGGCGCACGCGCCCACATCCAGATCGGCATGCAGCTCGACCAGGCGCTCGCCGCGGTCACGCCGGACGATCTGCGCCAGGTTGGCGCTGCGCTCGACGGTTCGCTGTTCGTGTTCGCGAGTTTCGTGCAGATCGTGCTGGCCTTCGTGCTGTTCTTCTACCTGCTCGGCGCCCTGTACGATGATCGTCGCGATCGCAGCGTGCTGTTCTGGAAATCGATGCCGCTGACCGACACTGCCACTGTCGCTTCCAAGGTACTGACGGCCGCATTGATCGCGCCGGCGTTCGCGTTCGTGATCACGATCGCAATGCATGTTGCGCTGCTGCTGCTGTTCGGCCTGGTCGTGCTGATCCACGGGGGCAATCCGTTCACATTGATCTGGGGGCCGGTATCGCCGCTCAGGTTGTGGCTGCAACTGCTCGTGCTGATCCCGGTCAACGCGCTGTGGGCGCTCCCCGCCTATGGCTGGCTGTTGCTGTGCTCTGCCTTCGCTCGCTCCAAGCCGTTCC
>JBAVZT010000290.1:0-8893 GCA_049588955.1 Rhodanobacteraceae bacterium
CAACCCATCCTACGCAAGCGTGCCGGCAGCGCCTTCGAATAAACGTGTTGCGTCTTGTGCCGGGTGTAGCCGATGCGTTCGTAGAAGGTGTGCGATTCGCCACGCGTGATATTCGAACGCACCGTGATTGCATCGAAACCTTGATCCATGGCCCAGCGCTCGGCCGCCAGCACCAGCGCCTTGCCGACGCCGCGGCGTCTGGCTGTCGAACCGACAACGAGCCCCATCAACTCCGCTTTCCGGCCGGAAACGAGCAACAGGCGTGCCTCGACCGCGACCCAGCCGACCACCAGGTCGGCGTCTTCGGCCACCGCGATGAAATGCTGCGAAGACGGCAGCATGGCCTCGAGGCGCGACTCGATGTCCCGATCCGTCGACGGGTAGCCGAGTTCCGTTGCCAGACGTGCGATTTGCGCGGCATCGGCGCTGTCGGCCCGGCGCACGGAGGGCGCTTCACGGTTGTGCATCAATGCGCCCGCATGGGGTAGGGCATGCAACGTGCATCAGACGAGACGAATCCCGGGTCCGAGCAGCGCAATGAACAGTGCCGTGCCAATCGTTCCGGCAACCACCCAGCCACGATGACACGACACGCCGATCGCCCATGCCCGAGGCGCGACCGCTCGTTGGCGGGCAACGTGGCGCAGCCAGAGCAGTCCGAGTCCCGCGAACGGCGCGGCGGGGGGCAGCGCCAGAACAGCCCTCAGGCCGGCAGGATCGAGCGCGGCGGCTGCCACGGAGACGATGCTCGCGGCAACGTAGATGATGAGTGTGCGATCGCGTTGTGACATCGGCTCGTTGTCGAGTCGCGGCTGCGGTCTTGTCGCCATGAGCACGCGCATCGACAGGGCGAGTGCCGCGATGCCCGCCGCGACCAGCACGACGCGATCCGTCGTGTCCACACCCGCGATCCCGAACAGGAATATCCAGTCGCCATGGCCGGTGATACCCGAAAAGACCAGATAGCCGGTGCCGAAGAACAGGTTGTACGCGGCAGCCAGCCAGCAATACAGCTGCGCGTGTCGCGCTGCTTTGTCTCCGACAAGCCTTCCGGCGAATGCCGCTGCGAGCAGGCCGCACAGGATATTGGCCAGCGGTCCGGCGATGGCGATGATCGGGCGCTGCAACGTGCAATGCGGAAACAGCGAACTCAGTGAGACGAGACGTCCGCCCAGCGCGAAACAAGCGGCACCGTGGCCTCCGGCTTCATGCACGATGGCCGCGGTGAGGTACGCCAGCACGCCGATCGCGACCGTGGTGAACAAGCCTTCGGCGAACATCGGGGCTCGCTTCGGTGCCGTGTCCACGATCAACTCCGTGCCTCGCGACGAGCCAGCCACTCCCTGCCGAGCAGCGCGAACAGGTACTCGCTGCCGTACGTGCCCTTGAACCTCACATGCTCCACGAAATGGCCTTCCTGACGAAAACCGAGGCGCCGGAACAACGCCGTCGCCGCAAGGTTGTCGACATCCGTGATCGCCACCACGCGATGTTTTCCGAGCGTGGCGAAGATGCAATCGAACAGGCAGGTCAGCGCTTCGGTGGCCAGCCCCTGTCCCTGGTGCGCAGGCGACAGCGTAACGCCGATCTCCATCTGCTTCGGATCGTCCTGTCGAAAGTGCAGTCCGCAGTCGCCGACAAGCATCCCGGACGATGCTTCGACGATCGCGAGTTGCAACCAGGTACCCGGTGTGTCCGGCGCCAGGTCCACCTGCCCGGCGATCAGCCGTTCCGCATCGTCGATGCCGAACGAGGTCCACGACTGGAACCGTGCGACATTCGGCAGCGACCGGTAGGCGCTGAGCGCGGCCGCGTCGTCCGCATGCAGACGCCGCAATCGCAGGCGAGGGGAATGCAGATCGGTGAGCGTCGTCGATTTCATGGGCACCGAAGGACAGCCACCAGGATCCAGGACTCGAATGTCATTCTTCGCGTCGTCTCAGGACTGAGGTGCGCGATGGCGGACGAACATGCTGAAAGGCGGAGTAACCCATTATCCCCGATTGATCGCTTGCGTCCCGTTGGTGACTGCGGGGAGAGACGCCTTGCGGACGGCGATCGCAATTGGCACGCCGAACAGGAACATGTGCGACAGCAGATCGGTCCCGGTGCCGAGCCATGAAAACCGGAGCGGGTACGGAAACGCGGAGAGCGGAAGCACGATGAAGTTCATCACCGCAAACACGAACAGGCCGAAGATGATGCCGCTCGCAACCGCGTGACGAACGAGAACTGGCAGGAGACGGCTTGCGCAGTAGAAAATCGTCGCAAACCCGAACGCCAGCAGGAAATGCAACGCCAGCCCGAGCGCCTCCGTTTTCAGACCGCCGGTATAGGCGGGTGTGCCGAGAAGGCCGCTGGCAACACTCTGGAGCACACGTTCGGGCGATACACCCCGATAGCCCGAAAACACGATCGCGTAGGTGATGTCGAGTGCACCGGCAATGAATCCGCCGACAAGGATCGCAACGGAAGCCGATTTACGGGACACGCGAAATCCTCCATTGAACGGGCGCGCATTGAACGCACGCGATACTTGCGCCAGGCAAGCGCGAGGCTGACCTTACAGCCCAACCCACGATCGCTTCAGGTGGCTTCATATGGAGCGCCCGTCGACCGGAACCGTGCGCAGCGACGCGATGTCCACGCTCTCCAGACAGCGCACGTTGATGGCGGCCATCGGCGCGCCCGAGCGTTCTCCGAATCCGAACGGCGCGCAGCCGCAGGTCGGACAGAAGTGATGCTTGATGACGTGCTTGTTGAAGGTGTACGTCGCGAGATCCGCTTCCGGCGTCAGCAGTTCGAGCTGATTGCGCGGTACGAACCACAGCAGGTAGCCCTTGCGGCTGCAATGCGAACAATTGCATTCCATGACCTGTTCCAGATCGCCCTCGACCTCGAACGAGATCCGTCCGCAGTGACAACTGCCCTTGTAGTTCATGTGCACGCTCCGGAAATCGCGCTCGAGTGCGCAGCCGACACGCTTCGGGATGTGAGGCTAGCACCGCGTAGCCGAAGTGTGAATCCAGAATGCGGGTTGCGGCGGGTCATGCCGCAAGGGGCAATCCCGGACCGAACACAGCCACGAAAACCACCGTCGCCACGATACCCGCGAGAATCTCGTCGATCCGGCGAACTCCGAGTCCAGTGTCGTTCAACGTTGAGTTGGGTCACGCCGCGCAGCGTCGCCTGAAATCCAGCGGCCAACCGCATACGTCGCGCAGGCGTCAGAGCGCATATTCAGAGACCCAGAATGAATACGGGGGCGAGGGCTGCCAGCGCGGCGCCGATTTGAAGGATGAGCGCCCGCAGCGCGGCATGCGGCTCCCGGGGCAGCCAGCGCAGGCAGAAGAACGCCACAATGGGCAGCTGCGCGACCATGAGAATCTGCCAAAGGTGAGCAGCAGACCCTTCGTCGGGTTCACGGGCCGTGCCGAACAGCGCCACATGGACGAGCACGATGATCAGGGCCATCAGCGACATTGCGATTGGAAGCCATGCGCTGGGGTGTTTCATGCTTGTGTTCCAAACGTTCGAAGTAAACACAGTGCCATCGTTTCCGCTGGCTGTAGCTCCAGACCCCGCCGAGGGTCAACGCCAATGATCGTGTGCACGATGGGGGCGTTGAGCGATCAACGAAGCCGTGCGGAGTATGCACCGGAACGATGATATCGCCTGGGCCTGCCCGCGTCCGCGATCATGGGCTCTGCCGCAAGAAGGATGCCGTGAGTCGATTCCATGGGTCCCGAAAAAATCTCAGCCGTGCCGGCGGCCCGAAGCGGCGGCGGGTATGTCAGCCGGAACACGGGCCGGCAACCAGGTTCGGATGATCGGGTGATGTTCGGACCAGGCCATCCAGGTTCCCTGCGCCCATCTTCTGACCGTATCCTTGTGTTCCAGCGAGGTCGTTGCCCGAGCGACATCTGCCACCGTTATCGCTCCACGCGACTTGGGTGGCTCCAGCCACACAAAAGTCCTCTTGAGCTTCGCCGCTGCCAGCATCGCACTGTTTGCGTGCTCCTGGGCAAGACCGCGTTCCAGAAAAAGGCACAGACGGATCAGATGCAATCCAACGGATTGGATGCTCTGCCGCGATGGCTTGCCCGGATGCTGCACCGCATAGGTGTCGACGGAAAGCCGGTGAACTTCGAAATAGGCTGGATCGCTGTATTCACGAGCCAGGACCTCGCCAAAGGCGGCCAGCAGCCCGGACAAGACTCCATGTAGGCGTGCACGGGGCCGCTGATATCGGCAAATTGACCGCCGCAGCCACTGCACTCGATCGTGTTCATCGACGTTCCTTCCGGAAGGCGCAAAGCGACCTTTGCAACGTCCACTCAAGGGGGGAGTTGGACATCTGGTTCACCAGGTGCTCAGCTCCAGAGCAGCGCATACGCGAGGAACAAGATGCCGACGGCAGAGACGTTCCACGCGAGCGATCGGACAAGGGGCACGCCGAACGCATACAGCGGCAGGTACAGGATTCGGCCCGCGATGTAGAGGCCCGCCCCCCACTGCGAGAGGGAGCCAACCCGACCGGTGGCAACAACTGCCAACGCGAGCGCTGCGAACAACGGGAAGGTCTCGCAGAAGTTCGACAGTGCGCGAGCAAGGCGGCCGGCTGCGGGGGACAATGGCGCGACCGGTTCATCGCGGGCGCTCGCCGTCCAGCGATAGCCGCGCTGAAGGCTTGCCGAATGCGCGGCAAGGACAATATGGACGAAAGCGAGAAGGACACTGAAGCCAAGGACGCGGAGTTCAAATGGGACCACGGTGACTCTCCTTCTCGCTTTTGCGCTCGGTATGCGGGGTGCCAATGTGACCGCTTAATGCTCGGACGTACCTTTTGTCTCCAGCACCAGGACTTCCGACGGCACGCCAAACGGAGTCACAACCCTTCGGTGCACGACCTGCCACTCGCGCGGGTCAACGCAGGCTTCAACCTGGATCGGACGGCATCCGCCAACGATGGCGGGGCTCAGGCGGAATATCGACATCCATAGAGACGACACGATACGCGATGGAAGGCTGACGCCTCTGGTCAGGCTCGCGATGCAGACTTTGCCGTCGGGCATCATCACGCGGTGTGCCTCCGAGAAGAAACACCTGGTGTCCGCTTCTGAAAGCAGATCCAGAACGTAGCTGGTGACGACGCGATCGGCCGAATGATCGGGGAGAGGAAACCGAATAGCGCCATCGGACAGAACCACTCGTGCCCGTTCCCCATAGGTCTCCAGCCGGCGCTTCGCAAGGTCGATCATGACCGGGCTGACATCGCAGCCGAGATAGGTCGACGAGGAAGACAGGTGCTTCTCGAGCAGGCGAGCGGCGAACTTGCCGGTGCCGCAGCCAAACTCGAAAACGCGCCGAGCGTCCTGGAAGCCCGCGTGGGCGATCAGCTCATCAAGCGCGGGGTCTTCGTAGAAGCCCTGGCTGTCTTGCTTCTTCCCGAATCGGTCGTAGTAGGCCTGCGCCGCCGCAGGATCCAATGCCCGTTCTTTGTCTGACATGCTTGTCTTGCCTATCTATTCGCACAACATTCGAGGTGGTCAGGTGGTGCGGCGCCGATGCTCATGGGCGCGCGCGGGCCACCGTGCCTGTTGCCGTCAGGCGTGTGCCGCCTGCGGATCAATCGCTGCCTTGTAGATCGAATTCTTCGGTGCCGCCATCAGACGGCGCACCATGGGCTCGAACTCGCCCAGCGGCAAAGTCTCGGCACGCGGATCGAACGCCGCATTGTCGAACAATTCAACGAACTCGGCTGCGTGCTCGTAGTGCGGGTTCGACTTGAACATGTCGCGCATGTTCCGATCCATGCCGATGTGGTGAAAGAAGTTGTATCCCTGCAACACGCCGTGGTTCTGAACCATCCAGAGGTTTGCGTCGCTGACGAAGGGCTTCAGGATTGCCGCGGCAATGTCCGGATGGTTGAAGCTGCCCAACGTATCGCCGATGTCATGAAGCAGGGCGCAAACCACATACTCCTCGTCCCGGCCGGCTTTCAGCGCGAGGGTGGCGGTCTGCAGGCTGTGAGTGAGGCGATCGACCGGGAAACCGCCGAAGTCGCCGTCGAGCAGCCCGAGATGTGCCAGTACGCGATCCGGCAGGGACCTCGCCATCTTCATGGCCTCGGGCACGATCAGCGCCCAATCCTCCTTCGTGCTGTTTTCCATGCGGGTGAACCGGGCTCGGGCATTCATGTCGGCTCCTTTCGAGCTTGGCAGGGAACGGACGGTGTCGTGCGCCGCCTGACCAGAATGGCTCGATTTCGAGCGACGCTCGCAGAGCGTGCGCCGGGATGTTCGGTCAGATTGTAGAGCTCACCCAGCAGAACAGCGAATACGCAAGAAAGCATAGCGCGCATCTACCGCGACACCCTTGGTCATGATCGTGCCTCGCGCGCCAGTTTGCGCCAACGAGACAACATGAAGGGATGGATGTAACGCGAGGCGGCGACACGCACGCCGGGCAACTGAACCGCCGTGGCCTTGAATTCCCGGCTGTATCGGGTCGTGGTTCGTAGACTTGGTTTGGGCATAGGACACTCCTGAAGGGATAGTTCAGGGTGTCCACTAAACCGAAGGAACTATCGCGTCCGCTGGAATGAATTGTCAGGTGCAAATGCCGCAATCGCAAAGCACAGCGCTGCAGCGATGGGAAGAGCGACACCCACAAAGAAGCCAGCCAACGAGAAAGCCCATGCGGCATCCGCTGTCGCTGCAAGGGCTAACAGTGCCATTAAGGTACGCGTACCGTGAAGAGAAAATGCCAAAGCGAGGCCGAAAGCGGCAAGAATTACGATATGAATGGAGAAATGCGCCCATAGACCTGGCACGACATGCTTGAGGAATTCGGAGGCGTTTGACTTGGCGATTGCATCCCTGATTTGGAAATAGCCAGCGCCATGAAGCACAGCCGTTACGAGTAACAGGATGCTGCCAATAACGCAGAAAATTGTAGCGACTCGAAACATTCCTTTGGCACCTAACTACAAGCAGACCCCAGATCCGGGGTGTTGCACCCCATCGTTCAGCAAGTCGCACGTGAGGTCAAGCGGGATTCCTGCAAGCGATCAACGATTTGCCCGACTGTATCGCTCGCCTGTCGGCGCAGGCTTCGCGCAATTCCGACGGAATCGTGGGCGTATGAGTTACCACAGCGAAAGCGCGGGTGTAACCGGTGCGGTCGCCCAAGGGCACGCTCCGCGCCTGTTCGATGAAGTTCGGCGCCACTTGCGCTTGAATCACTACAGCTTGCGCACGGAGCAGGCGTATCCGGGCTGGATTCGCCGGTCCATCGGCGCGAATGCGTGTGTTCAATCGCGGCGGGCAGGGTTTCGTCAGTCCGCTCGATCGATGAATCCAGACGTTTCTTGCGGGCAGGCGGATCGTGGCGGCAATGGCCCTTGCATGTGCGTTCAGTAAATCGACGTCGCTTTCGCGTGCATCAGCACCCCGACAACGAGCGCGACCTGCAACAGCAGACCGGCCAAGGCCCATTGCGGCAACAGATATTCGATCGCGAGCGACGCGAGAAACAGCACTGTAACGATGAACTTCGCGTGGCCGGATGCATCGCTCGCGACGACGAAGTACGCGCACGCAAGCAGTGCCGAAATCAGCGCGAGTGTGCCCTGATATTGCAGCACGGCGAAGCTACTTCAGGTTCGCCTCGAACAGCTTGTAGATGCGCTTGTATTCGTCGAGCCAGGAGTCGGCGTGCTCGAAGCCGTGGCGTTCCATCGGAAACGGCGCGATCGTGAAGTTGTCCTTGTGCAGTTCGATGAGCTTCTGGTACAGGCGCACCGAATCCTCGAACAGCACGTTGTCGTCGATCATGCCGTGGCAGATCAGCAGCGCGCCCTTGAGGCCGTCGGCGAATTCGATCGGCGAGGAACGCCGGTAGGCGATCGGATCGATTTGCGGATCGTTGAGGATGTCCGACGTGTAGCCGTCGTTGTACTGGGTCCAGTCGGTGACCGGACGCAACGCGGCGCCGGCCGCGAAATCGTCGGGCGCGCGGAACATCGCCATCAGGCTCATGAAGCCGCCGTAGGATCCGCCGTAGACGCCGACGCGTTTCGGATCGACCGACCAGTGCTTGACCAGCCAGGCCTTGCCGTCGAGCAGATCCTCGAGTTCGGGATGCCCCATGTTGCGGTAGATCGCATCGCGCCAGTCGCGGCCGTAGCCTTCGCTCGCGCGGTAGTCCATGTCGAGCACGATGTAGCCGTGTTCGGTCAGCATGTCGTTGAACATCTGCTCGCGAAAATAGTACGGCCAGTAGTGATCGGTGTTCTGCGTGTAGCCGGCGCCGTGGATGAACAGCACTGCCGGGTATTTCCTCGACGCGTCAAAGTCGGCGGGCTTGTAGAACTTCGCGTAGATCGGCCGGCCGACGTGTGTCGACGGCACCTCGACGATATCGAGCGCAGGCCAGGTGAGCGCCTTGTACTCGGCCGTGCGCGTGTCGGTGAGTTCGCGCAGCGTACCCGAGCCGTCGGCCGCGGCGAGGCCGATCTGCGGCGGCACATAGGCCGACGAGTGCAGCACCAGCAGTTTCGATCCGTCCGGCGAGACGGCGAATTCCTCCATGCCCTCGAGGTGCGTGACGCGTTCGAGCTTGCCGCCGCCGACCGCGACGCGATACGCATCGTAGCTGGTCGGGTCACCGACATTGGCGCGCAGGTAGAACCAGCGGCCATCGGGCGACAGCGCCGGGTGCGAGACCTCGAAGGTGCCGGAAGTCAGCGCGTTCGCCTTGCCCCCGGGCGCCATCGCATAGAGCTGCGAGTAGCCGGTTTGCTCCGACAGATACCACAGCGTGCGGTCGTCGCGCTCCCAGCCGAAATCGTTGAAGTTCCAGTTGATCCAGGCCGGATCGGTCAGCCGAT
>JBAVZT010000291.1:0-3451 GCA_049588955.1 Rhodanobacteraceae bacterium
TCGAATCAACAGGGTTGACCTCTGCGCCATGAGTTCAAGGCTAGTGCATTGGTGACCGAGGCTTGGCTCTGGTTGCCTGATCTGGAACAGGGGTTGGGAAAAGGCGTCAGGTTCATTTTCCAGCTCAGCGCCGTTCTGCTCCGCCGAACGTCGCCGGTATCGCCGGATGCGGCCCAACGTCTGGACCAACAAGTGAACCTGCCCCTGTTCTGGAAGTGGCCCTTGGGGTGGCGCCTTTACGTGGGCATCTCCACATCGCCTAAATTTCTCCGCGCGCTGTAGGAATCCGGTGCTCGACTGGCACAGGTGTCTTTTAGGCGAGGAATGCACGAATCCACACGAAGCCCCGCTACGAATGTCGAACCGATACCCGTAACACCCATCCGCACTTTCAGGAGTCAACCATGTCCATCCATTCCAGATGTATCCGCGCCGGCCTGATCGTTGTGCTGCTGTTCCCGATGAGCGCGACGATTGCGCTTGCCGGCGAATCGACGATGGCCAAGGGCAACTTGAGCGTCGAAGGCCCCGACGATCCGTTGAGCGTCACACTCACGCACGCCTACTACGTCACCGGCCCCGATCGCTTCGACGAGACGAAGACGGTAAGGAGCATCGTCTTTACCAAGGATGATCAACGCGCGGCCATCGGCGCCTGCGCGGATATGAGGTGCGCGATGCTGTCCGCCACCGATGGACTCCAGATCGACTTCGCCGAGCCCGGCATGGTCAACTGGTGGGCACACGTATCTCCGATTCAGTACAGCAGCACCGCAAGTGGCGATGCGCTCAAACTCAGCGTGGACAGCCCCGGCCGGGTTGCAGGCACCTTCAAGCTCGGTGGCTCCGGCGCGACGACGGCCATCGAGTTCGATGCGTCGCTGGTCAGGGACTTCGCGAAACCACGTTAGGAAAAAAGAAAAAGGGGGTCAGGTTCATTTTCCCGCTCCACGCTTCCTGCTCCGCCTCGAAACGTCGCCCGTGTCGCCGGATGCAGCACATTGTCTTGACCAATGAAGTGAACCTGCCCCCATTTTGATCCCGTTTTGATCCGCTGGCGCGTCGGGCTGCCGCCCCGGGAAGCGCGTCTATTGCAGCCTCTCGGCATCGCTGTGGATCGACGCCGGAATGGGTGTGTCGGCGCCGGGTGGAAACAGTTGGCTTACGATGGTGTGGATAGTCCGCCCGCCGCGGCCAATAACGAACTTGAGGATGATTCGGGCGCCGCTTCCGTCGGAGGGAGTATCGATTTCCGCCTCGCCGGTGCAGTCCGGATATACCCTGTAGGTGCCGCCTTCATCGACATGAAAGCCGGTGAACGGATCCGTTTCTCCGGGCACGGGGACTCCGTCCCCCACCACGAAATCGACCTGGGTCAAGCCGCCGTGCCCATCGAAGTGCGTCATCGCGACGCCATCGCGCAGGGTGGGGTTGCCGCCGGGCGGCAGTATCTCTCCACTGACGCGAAAGGCGTAGTCTCCTTGCAAGACGGTATTGTTGCAGTGAACACGCTGGAGGGTATCGGGGGGATCGGCCAACACGGTGGCCGGGAGGATCGCCGTCACTGCAAGCAGCAGGATGGATGTGCGAAGTTTCATGATGTTCTCCTGTTTGCGACCGGCCGGGATGGCCCTGTCGGTGTGGGCCATTACATGTCGAGCGCAGCGGGCTCACAATGGAGAGGGCATGTAGATTCTCTGTAGCATGCGATCGGCGCGGAGCGACGGCATTGGCCTCGGAAATCTTCCATTTCGGACCGTTCGAGCTGAATGTCGTGGCTTACGCGCTGGTCAATGGCGCTCGCCCCGTCCACCTCGAACGCCTGCCGATGGATTTGTTGATCCTGCTGGCGCGTTCGCACCCGCGGTTGGTGAGCAGAGAGGAGATCATCGAGCGTTTGTGGGGCAAGCAGACGTTCATCGACGTCGACAACGCCCTCAATACGGCTATCCGCAAGATCCGGCGCAGCCTGGGCGAGCATCCCGAGCAGCCGCTTTACCTGGAGACCGTGGTCGGCAAGGGCTATCGGCTGAAAGTGGATACGCCACGGGGTCCGGTGGCCGGTCGAGACGGACTTGATGGTCGCATCATGCTGGTCGTACTGCCTTTCGAGAACCTGAGCGGGGATGTCGGCCAGGATTACTTCAGCGACGGGCTGACGGAGGAGACCATCGCGTGTCTGGCGCAACTTTTGCCAGAGCGTCTCGGCGTGATCGCACGTACGACGTCGATGGCCTACAAGGGCACCGACAAGACGATCATCCGCATCGGTGCCGAGCTGGGCGTCGACTACGTGCTGGAGGGCAGCGTCCGGAGCGCCGACGGACAGGTTCGCGTTATCGCGCAGTTGATCCGTGTTCGCGATCAGTGCCATGTCTGGGCGCACAGCTACGACCGACAGGCGGACCGCGTTCTGGATATTCAAATGCAGATGGGGGCGGCGATTGCCGATCAGGTGCAGCTTCGGCTCACGACGGAGCAGAATCGCCGATTGTTCAGCGGCATCGCTGGGCACGTTGGCGCCCACGACGATTATCTGCGCGGCTTGCACCATCAGGCGAAAGTCACCCATGCGGAATTGAACAAGGCCATCGCCTGCTTCCAGCGGGCGACCAGGCTCGATCCCGGTTTCGCCGCAGCGTACGCCGCTCTGGCGCACTGCTTCATCCGGCTTCCGATCGCCTGCGACGTGCCGGCGGCGGAGGCGTTTCCGCAGGCGCGGGAGGCGATCCGGCGCGCGTTGGAACGGGATCCGGATTCCACCCACGCCCTTGCGGCGGACGCTCAGACGAAGTTCTGGTTCGATTGGGATTTCGCCGCCGCGAGGGATACGGCGCAGCGCGCCATCGACTTGAACCCGAACCACGCCCCCGCGAGTTTGTGCCTGGCGCACGTGTGCTCCAATCTCGGCGATCATGCCGCGGCACTGCGCGAGATACGCCGCGCCCTGGCCCTGGATCCGTTGTCGCTGCTGGTCAACGCGATGTACGGCCAGTTCCTTTACCACGCCGGCAAGGACGAAGAAGCTCTGGAGCAGTTCGAATCCGCCTTCGAACTCGAACCACGCTTCTGGATTGCGCATATATGCGCGGCCAAAGCTTATGAACGGCTGGGCAGGTACCGTGAAGCGCTGGCCGCCTGCGAGCATGCACTCGCTTACTCGGGGGGAAATTCGGAGGCGCTTTCGATCGCCGGCTACGTGCATGCCGTTGCCGGTGCGCGCGACCAGGCCGAACTGAAGATTCGGGAATTGCTCGGTCGGAGCCCGCGCGCCTATGTGCCGCCCTACAACCTTGCGCTGGTTTTTGCCGGCCTGGGAGACTCAGCCGCCGCGCTCGGTTGGTTGGAGCGGGCGCTTGAAGAGCGTGATGTACACATGGTGTTTCTGCGCGACCACAAATGGGACCGCATGCGGGCCTTGCCGCAGTTTCGCGAACTCGTGAACAAGGTC
>JBAVZT010000292.1:0-5538 GCA_049588955.1 Rhodanobacteraceae bacterium
GGATCTCACAAGGCACACCGCAGAAACGCCTAACGACTGGCTAGGCCGCACACGCGCCACCGCGGCTACGGAGCGCCGTCAATCCAGGAACTTCCAGGTTTCGGCACCATCGAACCTCCGAACCCGCGTTGTCTCAATCACCGACGGATCAAAGTTGCGGAAGTTTACCCCCATCCGGTTTCCGCCCCGCTTGATTGGTTGCCAGTGCGTTACGCAGCCACACGTTGCGCATCTGCACAGCGACAGGCATTTGTCACCCCACACGTAACGGTCGATGGCTCCCTTGCGAGCGGAGATCTTCACCTGGCTCGGTTCGTAGTAGCCCCACAGCCCGGCGTGACGGCGGCAGATAGAGCAGTTGCAACTGGTGAGCCGCCGAGGCTTTCTGGCGACTCGGATTTGGACTGCACCGCAGTGGCAAGACCCCGTGAGCATGGCACCGCCCTCTCTTTTTGTGCGACCCACCGTTTGAGCTAAACCGCGCACTGTCAGGTAAGAGTTGGCCGCTGGTTGAAGTACACAAGCGCCGCTGAATGCTCCGTGAGACCCGGCTACTGGCCCCTGAAAATCCACTGCACGCCGTATCGATCGTAGAACTGCCCATACGTGCCAAACGGCATCTGGTGCAACACCTGGAAGTGCGTCCGAGCCGCTCCGGCTGCCAGCTTGTCAAAAACGGTCTTCAGTTCCTCGTTGTCGGTGCCAATGACAAATACGGCGGACATGTTGCCCAACACGGGTTCAAAGCTCGGCGACGCCATCCAGTCCGTAGCCGATATCTCGATTACTCCACTCTTCAACTGCGCGTTGATGATCCGTCCATGTTTCTCAGTTGGCAACTGCTCCTTCATCGGTGTGTCGCCAAGCTTGGTCAGAACGAGGTTGCCACCAAGGCACTGGTGGTAAAAGGACATGGCCTCCGCGCAGTTGCCATCAAAAAGAAGAAACGGTGTGCAACGAAGCATCTTTCTGCCTCCCGTGAGTGATCGAATGGATTCCAGATCAACGCGCTACTCAAAACCGGGGAACGTCGCTACCGCTGGACCCACCGCGACACCCTTGGCCATGATCCCGGAATGAAAGGGTCGAAGTGAGCTAAACCGCGCGCTGCCAAGGTAAGAGTTCGAACGACGGGTTCACCACCCACCGTCGTATCCAACTTGATGACCAAACGGTCTCCCGTCACGGCGGAAGCGACGGATTGCGGTGCCTGGACAGAATGGCTTGATTCCAAGCGGTCTGCCGCCGCGGTACCGTGACAGGCGGATCATCCCTGCCTGGGATGTGCCTGAAGCAGGCTTACGCGGTTGCCCTCCGTGTCGTTGAACGAAACATATTGACCCACGCCAGGAATCTCCATCGGCTCACCCAGGACAGCTCCTCCTGCTTGTTTGACCCGTTCCATCGCTTCGTGGATGTTGTCCACCCCGATAACCACCGAAGGATACTGCGCCGGCCAATCTGGCTTCTTTGGAAAGAATCCTCCGTTGATTGCCCCTGGCTTCGTTGGGCCCGACTCAGTCGACTCCGTTGTCGTAGCCAAGACATAGTTGCCCATTTCTTCACCGAAGGCTTGCATCTTCCAGTTGAACGCCTGCTCGTAGAACCTGGACAGTCTGGATGATTGCTCGTACGGCATTTCAAAGTGAACTACCGGATTCATGGTCTTCTCCTTTTGCATGATGAGAGGAAGAGTCGGTCCCATGCGACGCCTAATGCTCCGGTTCGGCGGCGGGCCGCGAAGCGCACACCGGTGGACCAGGCGCATTGTGCTTCGAACTCGATCGGCGAACGATAACCCAGCGCCGATTGCACGGGTGCTGGTTGTGGCCTTGAGTTCCCGACTGTATCGGGTCGTGGTTCGGGGACCTGGTTTGGACACAGGACACTCCTGAAGAGATGGTTCAGGGTGTCCACCAAACTGAAGGAACTATCACATCCGCTTCAACGCCTTGTTAGCCAGCATCTCGCTGACGCCTCTCCAGTAACCCTCTGCCTTCGAATATCGCCGGTCTCGCCTTTTCGATTCGTGCCACCCGCGTCGCCGACTGCTTGGCCGCGGCAAAGTGATAGAGATAGCTCCGCTGCCGTCCCGGCGTCAGCGCCTCGAAGGCGCGCTTGAAATGCGGGTCCTTTCGAAACCGCTCCGACAGCTCCTCGGGGACCGGAAAATCCGAGGTCTTCTTCCGCTCCATGCGCAGCCCAGCCTTCTCGACCACCATGGCCTCGCGCACGTAGGCCTTGATGGTCCCCGCCTTCGCCTTGATGTCCTTCACGCTGGTGAATTTCATCACCCGCCCGGCCTGTACCTGACCGAGCTGCACCAGCACCTTCTTGGGGTCCTTCAGCAGGGCGCCTTGAAAGAAGCCCAGCGCAAAGTATTCCTTGAAGCCCTGCAGGATGACGATGTTCTTCCCATCCACCGTGTAGGTGGGCTTACCCCACTTACACTGCTCCGTCATCGCGAAGCCGGCGAGCACCCGCCGCATCTGGGCGATCTCCGCCTTCCAGCGCTCTCGATACGCCATCTCCATGCCAGCACCTCTTCCGGTAGCCTGGGCGGCTTCATCGCCGTCGTGCTTTCCCATGGCCACGTCCGCATCCTGCACGAGCCGGGATCCGTCGTCGATCTTGATCGGGTATTCACATTGGCGCTGGCTCGCACCACGGACTGCTAAAATCGACACATTGGCAATCGTTCGCCTAAAGGCAATCATTCGCCCATTCGGATAACCGCCCGAGGTAACCGGCGCGAGCGCGCGTAGCGGGTGAGCGTCCGGTTGACCAGGATGTCAGGCGCCAACACACGGACCCAGCTGCTCCAACGCTTCGGATTCTGTGAGTTTGCCAGCCGCCACTCTCGTCTCCTGCGAAACCCAGTCAGGATAGGGGACTTCATGCGCAACATGCTTGCCCGACACAGTATGCTCTTCTCGGAGCTGGGCCAGTTGCTCCGGCTTGAAGTGCGCAGCAGCCCGGACGAGCGCAGGCCATAGACGGCGATGGACGTAAGTGACTTTGCCGCCGCATAGCCTACACACCAGTACGTCATCCGATTCCGCCACGCCTCGGAGGATGCGGAACATCTCCTTGCCCTTTGGGTGGCCCCACCAGCTGCCCCGGACAGGCCGACCTGCGATGGCATCAGTGAGGCGCGGAACGGGCCCCGCGCCCGACGCCAGAACGATGCCATGGGTCCTCACAAAAGCCATCGCTTGCAGGTGATCCATCGCCTTCTTCTGGTACCTGACGTTCGACGTGAAGCGGGCCAACGGTGGGACGCCAGACCCGACCGGCGCATGATAACCAAGAGCGCCGGGCGGGCCAGGTGGCCCGCCGTTGGGCGTCGCCTCGACCGAGGGGCGGCCCCACGCGGCTCAAGTGCGGATGACTTGGCAGGAGAAGCAGCCGCGCTGGGCGTTGTGCAGATGGATGTATGCCACACGGTCGTTTCGCAGTTGCGCCGTGATCTCTTGCGCCGCCTGGGAGCCTTCGCACACGTTGGCTGCCACGATCATGTGCTCTGCATCGTAGGCGCGAATCGACATGAGGCGGCTGGTGACATAGCTCGGCATCTCGCCCGGAGGCAGCTTGCGCTGCTTGACGCCTCGGCGCACGAAGATGGGGCCGGAGGCCCGATAGGGCGAATGCGCCGGCTGGTGGAGATAGGGGAGAAGCAACAGTTCTTCGCCTTCGCGCGCATCCTCCAGGCTGATGCGACAGGGATATCCTGGGCTCTCCGTAGCGAAGTGGCGCTGCGCGTCATACGCCTTCAACTGCTCGTCGTCGAGGTCGAACAAGGGCGCAAATTGCTTGTGATCGATGCCGATCAACCGAAATGTGTGGTTCATGCGAACTCCTGGTTGGTTCGCCATCTTCCAACATCGAGGCGGGAAGTTCTCGCCGGATTCGGACATGCAGTTCGCCCAGGCGCCACGTGAGCGAAGGTGGGCTCTGTGTGGGATCTAACGCCCAAGCTGAGCCGCGGGCAAACCGGAGCGAGCACAGGTTTGACCATCGGCTGGAGCGCCTTGTTCGGCGTCATTTACGCGCTCCTCTCGGCGAACGCAGCGAGATTGCTGAGCGTTGACTGCAATCCTGCTTGGTGGTCCTCCGCCTCTATTCCCGCTGGAACATCCTCACAACGCACTGTTACGAGCGTTCCGGTCCGGACTGGCTCCAATATCCATGTTATTCGCATCTCGCCGGAGAATGCAGGATCGTCACTCTCGAAGGTGACTGCCTGCTCGATTCGTTCGTGCGGTACCAGCTTGACGAACCGGATTTCAACCTCGTCAGCATCTTCAGATGTCTTGCCCGGCGTATGTTGTGGCTCGTTGTAAGTGAGCCGCATGCGGTATGTACCGCCCTCGCGAAACGTGAATGCCAGCATTGTCCCTGTCATGCCTTGCGGAGGTAGCCACGCTTTCATTGCATCTGCTGTTGCGAACGCACCGTAGATGGTGGAGGCGGAGGCACGCATTAGTCTTGACGCAGTGTCTACTCGCTTGGACATGGAACGAAACTCTTCGCTTACGACGCCCGACACCGGAAATCAGCGGCGCCGGTACGGCGTCTGCTGCATTGACATGTCAGGTGCCAGCCTGAGTGAATAAAAGCGTGTACCTGGAAGATGTGTACTGTTGTATGCCGGTATTTCAGTAAAGCCAAGCTGTCGATAGAGTGCTTGGGCAGATACCATGCTAGCCAGTGTGTCCAAGCGAAGCTCGCCGTAGCCGGCATGCTGTGCCGCTTGAACAACCGCGCCTATAAGACGCTTACCAAGCCCCGTGCCCCGGTACGTGGGACGTACATACAGGCGCTTCATTTCGGCAGCATGGCTGTCAATGGGCCGGAGACCAACGCAACCGGCTACATCCGTGCCGGTATGTGCGATCAGCAGTGCCCCACTCGGCGGTATGTACGGTCTGGGTAACGCAGCGAGCTCCAAGGCAAAGCCTTGGTACTCAAGGTTGGTGCCAATCGCAGCCTCGTACTCACGAAAGAGTTCGCGAGCTATCGCGACAAGCTCAGGACTGTCGACTTGGCTCAACACAAATTCTGACACTGTCATGGCCACCTAGACAGTATGACTTTCGCAAAGGCGAGCGCTGACCTCCGCGAGGCCAGAGTCGCGGGTTAGCGAGTTGCCAGAGCCGCAGGAGCGAGCAAGCGCTACGCTCATGGTTGGGTTTTCCTTGCGGAGGTCAGCATGAATAACGATAGCACCATCCATGTGGGTCTCGATGTGCACAAGGATTCGATCGTCGCGGCGTACGCGGTCGGTCTGGGAGAAGTCCAGAGCCTGGGCAACGTCGGCGTTCTCGAGCGCGATATCACGAAGTTGTGCAAACGGATGCAGAGCAAGGGTTCGCGGGTGTGTTTCGTGTACGAAGCCGGCCCGTGTGGCTACGGGCTGTACCGCTATCTGACGAAGAAGGGGTTTGACTGCATGGTGTGCGCGCCGTCATTGATTGCACGCAGGCCAGGCGATCGGGTCAAGACCGACCGCCGCGATGCGATGATGTTGGTCAAGGC
>JBAVZT010000293.1:0-3467 GCA_049588955.1 Rhodanobacteraceae bacterium
CGATGCGGCCGATCGCTATGCGCGTCATCTGATGCTGCCGGAAATCGGCGCAACCGGGCAGGCTCGGCTGGCCGCCGCGCGCATCGCATTGATCGGCGCCGGAGGCCTCGGTGCGCCGGCCGCCCTCTATCTCGCGGCGGCCGGTGTGGGCAGGTTGACCGTGATCGACGACGATCGCGTCGAGCGCTCGAATCTGCAGCGCCAGATCATTCACGCCGATGCACGCGTCGGCATGGCCAAGACCGAATCGGCGCAGCTTGCATTGAACGCACTCAATCCGCGTATCCGCATCGATGCGAAGACCGGGCGGCTGTGTGCGGCCAATGTCGAGAAACTGATCGGCGACCATGACGTCGTCATCGACGGCGCGGACAACTTTCCGACGCGTTACCTGCTCGACACGGCGAGCCGCCAACTCGGCATGCCGCTGATCTATGGCGCCGTGCATCGCTTCAGCGGACAGGTCAGCGTATTCGATGCGCGGCGCGATGATTCGCCATGCTACCGCTGCCTGTTTCCGGAGCCTCCGGCAGGCGCCGATGCGCCGAACTGCAGCGAGGCGGGTGTGCTCGGCGTGGTGCCGGGCATCATCGGATTGCTGCAGGCGACCGAAGCGATGAAAATCGTGCTCGGGATAGGCGCGAGCCTGGTCGGCAGACTGCTGTGCTACGACGCGCTTGCCGCGCGCTTTATCGAACTCGCGCTGCCGCGCGATCCGCAATGTCCGGGTTGTGGCGGCACCGCGCGGTTTGACGGTTACGCCGACGTCGCCGGCATCTGCGCAGCGGACCAGGCCTGCAGGACGGGTTGAGCGCACCGATACCCGTCGCTGTCGGCCCGGCCGTGGGTGTCGCTGCGCTCGACCCATCCTGCAAGGCCGATGCTTCTACGGTTTTGTTTGTGCCTGCTCGAGCGCGGCGAGTTGTTCGGGTGTCGCCTCGCGCTGATGTGCGGCCTTCCATTTGCCAAACGGCATGCCGTAGATGTGCTCGCGCGCTGCGTCCCGGTCCATCACGATTCCATTCTGAACGGCTGCTTCGAGGTACCAGTCGGCGAGACAATTGCGACAGAAACCGGCCAGTATCATGAGGTCGATGTTCTGCACATCGCTGCGTTCGCGCAGATGATCGAGCAGGCGCCGGAACGCTGCGGCTTCGAGTTGCGTCCGGATTTCCGGATTCATGGCGATCATGGCGGTTCCGAATTCATCGCGGCAGGGTTTGCGCAATAATACGCGCCTTCGCCCACTGGCCACGGAAGAACTCCTTGACTGCGCGACTCCTCGACGGCAAGCGCATTGCCAACGAATTGCTCGAGCGCATCGCGGTCCGAGTCGCGGCGCGAGTCGAGGCGGGGCGTCAGGCGCCGGGGCTTGCGGTGGTGCTGGTCGGTGCCGACCCGGCTTCCTCGGTTTACGTGCGCAACAAGCGGCGCGCGTGTCAGCGCGTCGGATTCCGCTCGCTCGATTACGACCTGCCGATCGATACGACGCAGTCCGGCCTTTACGCGTTGATCGACAAGCTCAACGCCGATCCGTCCGTGCACGGCATCCTGGTGCAATTGCCGTTGCCTCCCGGCATGGATACCAACGCGCTGATCGACCGCATCGATCCGCGCAAGGACGTCGACGGATTCAACGCGACCAATCTCGGCCATCTTGCGTTGCGCCGATTCGGGCTGCGCCCGTGCACACCCAAGGGCGTGATGACTCTGCTCGGCCATACCGATCGGCCGGTGCGCGGCCGGCATGCGGTCGTGGTCGGTGTATCCAACCATGTCGGCCGGCCACTGGTGCTCGAGCTCCTGATTGCCGGCTGCACGACGACCTGCTGCCACAAGTTCACCGACGATCTCGCGCATTACGCGGGTCAGGGCGACATCGTGATCGTCGCGGTCGGAAAACCCGGACTGGTCAAGGGCGCGTGGATCAAGCCCGGCGCCGTGGTCATCGATGTCGGCATCAATCGGCGCGAGGACGGTCGTCTGGTCGGCGATGTCGAGTTCGCGTCGGCGTCCGAGCGCGCGTCGTGGATCACCCCGGTACCCGGCGGCGTCGGGCCGATGACGGTCGCGACGCTGATGGAAAACACGCTCGAAGCGGCCGAGGCGTTTGATGCGGGCTGATTGAGCGCTGCTCGCACGACTTCCGCGGCAGGTCGGAAAATCCGTTTGCGTTCAGCGCAGCTCGCGCAGCGAGTGCAGTCGAGGCGCACGGTCTCTCGACCGGGAATCTTCTGAATGTGCTCGGGACGAACGGAGCGGCACAGCGTATAATTCCCCATCGCCCCGCCGGTATCTGCCATGCGCATCCTCGCCGAGGCCCTGACCTACGACGACGTCTACCTCGTACCCGCTCATTCGAGTGTGCTGCCGCGCGATGTCGACACGTCGACGCGCCTGACCCGCAACATCCGCCTGAACATACCGATCGTGTCCGCGGCCATGGACACCGTGACTGAAGCGCATCTCGCGATCACGATGGCGCAGTGCGGCGGGATCGGCATCATTCACAAGAACATGGCGGTGGAACGTCAGGCCGCCGAAGTGCGTCTGGTCAAGAAGTTCGAGGCCGGCGTGATCCGCGATCCGCTCACGGTAGGTCCGCTGACGTCGATCGGCGAAGTCATGCAGATCACGCACGCGAACAACATCTCCGGCGTTCCGGTGGTCGAGGACGGCAACAAGCTGGTCGGCATCGTGACCAGCCGCGACCTGCGTTTCGAGAAAAAACCCGACGATCCGGTCAGGAACATCATGACCCGCAGGGACAAGCTGGTCACGGTGAACGAGGGCGCGGACGAAGACGAGATCATCGCGCTGCTGCACAAGTACCGGATCGAAAAGGTGCTGGTGGTCAACGATGCGTTCGAGCTGCGCGGGTTGATCACCGTCAAGGACATCCAGAAGGCGCGCGACAATCCGCATGCGGCCAAGGACGATCGCGAGCGCCTGCGCGTCGGTGCGGCGGTCGGCGTCGGCGGCGATACCGAGGCACGCGTCATTGCGCTGGCCGAGGCCGGCGTCGATGTCATCGTGGTCGACACCGCGCACGGGCATTCCCAGGGCGTGCTCGATCGCGTGCGCTGGGTCAGGCAGAATTTCCCCAACTTGCAATTGATCGCCGGCAATATCGTCACCGCCGAAGCGGCCTCGGCCTTGCGCGATCTCGGGGTCGACGCGGTCAAGGTCGGGGTCGGGCCGGGGTCGATCTGCACCACGCGCATCGTCGCCGGCGTCGGCGTGCCGCAACTGACCGCGCTGATGGATACGGTCGCGGTCGCCGACAAGGCGAACGTGCCGATCATCGCCGACGGCGGCATCAAGTATTCGGGCGACCTCGCCAAGGCGCTTGCCGCCGGCGCCTCGGTCGCCATGATCGGCGCGCTCCTCGCCGGCACTGAGGAGAGCCCGGGCGAGGTCTATCTTTACCAGGGCCGCAGCTACAAATCCTATCGCGGCATGGGCTC
>JBAVZT010000294.1:0-1773 GCA_049588955.1 Rhodanobacteraceae bacterium
GAATCTGGGTGATGCGCAGCACGCAGTGCAACCCGGCCTGGGCGGATTCCGGACGATTCCAGTTTTGCGTCACGGCTGCCTGGATCGCGGCGGCGTAGCGCGCACTCAGGTCGTCGTCGTTGCCTCCTGCGCCGGTTTGCGCCTCGGGCGCTTCATGTTCGGTCTGCTGCTGTTCGGCGCGATGGCTGTCCTCAAGTTGCGCGAGGCGCTGCTGTTCGAGCGCCAGCTTCTTCTCCGCCGCCTCACGTTGGCGACGGATGTCGGCGATCTGCTTGTTGCGTTCCTCGGCCAGCTTGCGCTCCTTTTCCTGCTGCTCCAGCAGCACCTGGGCCTGACGGTGGCGTTCTTCCTGCTCCTTTTTCTCCTGCTCCGCCTGCTGCGCGGCAAGCGCCGCAACGCGTTCGCGTTCAATCCGGTCGCGCTGCAGATCGGTCGGTGGCGGCTCGGCTTTCGCGGGCGGTTCCGGGGGGGCCGGTTTGGGAGGGGCCGGTTTCGACGGAGCCGGTTTCGATGAGGTCTTGCTGGCGCGACGTCTCGGCGCCGCGGTCGGACCCACGAGTGTCGCCTCGATCACCGGCCCCGGCATGGTGACCGGTTGCGTCACGTGCGTCCACCACAACCCGGCCAGCATCGCGCCGATGCAAAGCAGATGAATCGCGAGCGCCAGCGCAAATGCGCGCACCTTGTCATTGACACTCTCCACGTCAGGCTCTGATCAGTGCTCGGTCGACTGCGGGCCGGTTTCCGGCTGACTCATGAGTCCGACTTTCGGCACACCGGCCGACTGCAGCAGGGACATGGCCTGATAGATATGGCCGTAATCCACTCGCTCGTCGCCGCCGATCAGAACCGGCACCCTGGGATTCTCCCGCACAAAGGCTGAAACCTTCTTGACCAGGGTGTCGGGATCAATCTTCTCGCGCGGCGTATTGCCGAGAGTGAGATAAAACACGCCGTCCTTGTCGACGCTGACGAGAATCGGTTCCTTGTCGTTGTTGATCGCCTTGGCGTTGGATTGCGGCAACTGGATATCCACGCCGAGATTGAGCAGCGGTGAAGTGATCATGAAAATGATCAGCAGCACCAGCATCACGTCGATGGACGGAACGACGTTGATTTCGGCTTTGAGCTTGTGCTTGCGGCGGCGGCTGGAGAGGGTCGCGTACGTCATGGGCTGCTGGGCCTCAGGGATGAAGGGCGAGGGCTAGCCGTCTTCCATATGCGCCTGACGCGCGAGAATCGAGGCAAACTCCTCGACGAAGGTGTCGTAGCGCATGCTGATGCGTTCGAGTTTGGTCGCGTAGCGGTTGTACGCCCACACCGCGGGAATTGCGGCGAACAGGCCCATCGCGGTGGCGATGAGCGCCTCGGAAATGCCGGGCGCGACCATCGCGATGGTCGCTTCCTTTGCGCCCGCGAGGCCCTGAAACGCGATCATGATGCCCCACACCGTCCCAAACAGGCCGACATACGGGCTGACCGAACCGACATTGGCGAGAAACTCCAGACTCTGTTCCAGACGATCCATTTCGCGGGTCGTCGCGCTGCGCATCGCACGCTGGGCGCCTTCGAGCAAGGTGCGCGAATCCTGTCCGCGACGCTGACGCTGACGCGCAAACTCGCGAAAACCGGCCTCGAAGATCGCTGCGGTGCCGGTAATCTGGTTGCCATCGGCAGTCACCTGCTTGAACAAGCCGGCGAGATCCGCCCCGGACCAGAAGCGCTCCTCGAATTCGTCGGCGGCATCATTGGCGCGATCGAGCAGCGCCTTCT
>JBAVZT010000295.1:0-4162 GCA_049588955.1 Rhodanobacteraceae bacterium
CGACGCCTATCGGACGTCCCTCGAAGTTGGCGCGAGCGACCAAGGTATTAAGCGCCCCTTCCAGATCGCGAACGTTGGATCGCATGCTCTTGGCGATCAGAACTGCAACTTCGACCGGAAAATCCACACCCTTGAGCTGAGCCTTGCTCAACAAAATCGCGGCACGTGTCTCGAAATCGGGCGGTTCGATGGCCACCGATAGACCCCAGCCCAATCGCGATTTGAGTCGCGGCTCGAGATTTTCCACTTCCTTCGGATAGCGATCGCATGTCAGGATAATTTGCTGCTTGCGGTCAAACAGCGCATTGAACGTGTGAAAAAACTCTTCCTGTGTGGTGTTCTTTCCGGCAAAAAATTGAATGTCATCAATCAACAGCGCCTGCACCGATCGAAAACGGCGCTTGAAATCGTCCATGTTGCGTTGTTGCAGGGCCTTGACCATGCCACTGACGAACTGTTCGGAGCGCAGATACAGCACTTTTGTGCCGGGTCGGTTGGTCCGCATCAAGTTGCCGGCCGCGTGCATCAGATGCGTCTTGCCCAGTCCGGTTCCGCCGTACAGCAACAGCGGGTTGTACGCACGCCCCGGATTCGTTGCCACCTGGATCGCAGCGGCTTTGCCAAGTTGGTTGGATTTGCCCTCGACGAAGCTGTCAAACGTGTAGTTCGGATCAAGATTCGGCTCGAACCCTTCGCGTTCCGCGGCATCGGCAGGCGGGCGACCGGATCGCTTGGGTTCCTGCGCGGACGCCGGACGCATGCGACTGCCGACCTGCATTGCGACTGCGACTTCGGCCCCGGCTAGCAGTGTGAGCACTTCCCGCACGCGCGGCAGAAAGCGCTCGCGAACAGTTTCCAGTGTGTACGCATTGGGTGCCAGCAGACGCAATTGGTGACCGTCCTGGCTGGCTTGCAACGGCGCCAGATAGGTATGCATGTCATCCGCACTGAATTCCGCTTCCAGGTGTGCCAGACAGCGTTGCCAAAGCTCGCTCATGTCACCTCGAAATTGCGTAGCGTCAACGCGGTTGCCCGATGCGCGATGCTCGGCCCGAACGCGAGTCTACCTGCTGCCGGCACCTTCTCGCCAGTTGGAAAACTTGACAGCCATCACCGCACAACCTACGCTTCGCAGTCTTTTTTTCCTGCTGCTCCGTACAGGCCTAAGCCATGAAGCGCACCTATCAACCGAGCAAACTCAAGCGCGCGCGAGATCATGGTTTTCGTGCGCGCATGAGAACCCGTGGCGGTCGCAAGATCATCAATGCGCGCCGCGCCAAGGGGCGCAAGCGACTCGCTGTCTGAAATCACTCGCCGCCGTCGGGCCGACCAATTTTCCGCGCGCAGCCCGTCTCCTGCGTCCGGCCGATTTTGTCGGGCTGCGCGCGCGGGCCAAGCGTATCAGCGGGCAGCATTTTCGCGTTGAGGTTGCAAGCAACAACTGCGATGGCGCGCGCCTCGGTCTCGCGGTCTCACGCCGGATATCGAAAAGTGCAGTGTGCCGCAATCGAATCAAACGTGTTGCGCGCGACAGTTTTCGATTGATCCGACAACAATTGCCACGGCTGGATATACTGCTGATTGCCCGGGCCAGCGCAGTCGGCGAAAGCAATGACGCATTGCGGGCCGACCTTGCGCAGCTGTGGCGTCGACTGGCAACGTTGAAGCTACTCGAGGGCCCCGGCACAATGCGGGGCTGATCGCTGCCGCTGTATTCGTCACCGCCACCTTATTCACGACCCAGCCGATCGGGTTTTTTCCTGATCGAGCGGCTGGTGACGGTTGCTCTTGGCCAAGCTGAGCCGGCTTGAATTTCTCATGAACAATCCTCGCAACCTGCTATTGATCGCCCTGTTGTTTCTCGGATATCTGCTCTGGGTGCAGTGGCAGCAGGATTTCAACCCGACAGCGCGCGCACCGTCGACGACGCCACACGGCTCGGCAGTGACAAGCGATACGAAGCCCTCGACTGAAGCTGTCCGTGCGCAGCAGGCGACGACCGACATACCCGCGCCTACAGGAACTCCAGGTGCAATAGCGCCGGGCACACCCGACAAGGCGCCGATTCCGAGCGAAAAACGCGTTCCATCCATCGTGGTGACGACCGATCTATTGCGTGTGCAGATCAGCACACGAGGCGGAAACGTGATTTCCGCCGATCTGTTGGCCTATCCGCAAACTCCAAAGGATTACGCGCACCCGGTTCGCCTGCTGGACGATCGGCCCGACTCCTCTTTCGTCGCGCAAAGCGGTTTGGTCAGCGCCATGGCAGCCGCCCCCGATCACCAGGCCCTGTGGCAATCCGACAAGAGTAGCTATCAACTGGCCGGGGGTGCCGATTCGATAGAGGTTCCATTGACTTGGACCGAGGGGTCCGGCCTGAGCGTGCGCAAGATTTTCGTGTTCAAGCGGGGCAGTTACGTAATTACCGAACGTGACGAAATCGCAAATCGGGGCGACAAGGCATGGACCGGCAACGCGTATCGACAACTGCAACGCGTGCCGCCGGTGCTCAATACCAGTGGCATCAAGGGCTACGCCAATACCGCGCGCTACAGCTTTGTCGGTGCCGCCTGGTACAGCAGCGCGGAAAAATTCCAGAAACTCAAGTTCGACAAGTTCGCCTCCTCGCCGCTGTCGAAGAATCTTGAAGGCGGTTGGGCAGCGATGCTGCAGCACTATTTTTTCGCCGCCTGGATTCCGGCTGCCGATGAGACGGATCACTATTCGACCGCGGCGATTCCTGTCGATGGCGCCACGCGCTACCTGGTACGCGTCGTGTCGCCTCCAATCACGGTTGCTCCCGGCGCGAGCGCGACATCGTCGGCGCGCTTGTATGTCGGCCCGAAGCTGCAAAGCACCCTCGACCAGGTCGCGCCCGGGCTCGCACTGACCGTTGATTACGGCATATTCACCGTGATCTCCGAACCACTGCACTGGATTTTGTCGCTGTTCCACAAGCTGACCGGCAACTGGGGTTTCGCCATCATCTTGCTGGTGCTGCTGATCAAGGCGGCGTTTTTCAAGCTCAGCGAAGCGCAATACCGATCGATGGCGAAGATGCGCAAGTTGCAGCCGCGCATCAAGGCGCTCAAGGAGCGCTACGGCGACGATCGCCAGAAAGTCAATCAGGCCATGATGGACCTGTACAAGAAGGAGAAAATAAATCCGCTCGGCGGTTGTTTGCCGATGCTGGTGCAGATTCCGGTCTTCTTCGCCCTCTACTGGGTGCTGCTCGAAAGCGTTGAACTGCGCCAGGCGCCGTTCATCCTGTGGATACACAACCTGACTGCGCCCGACCCTTATTACGTGTTGCCGGCGCTCAATGCGCTGGCGATGCTGGCCACCCAATGGCTTACGCCGAATGCCGGCATGGATCCGATGCAGGCGAAGATGATGAAAATCATGCCGCTGGCGTTTTCGGTGATGTTCGCGTTCTTCCCGGCAGGTCTGGTGCTTTACTGGACGGTCAATGGCACGCTGTCGCTCGCGCAACAATGGATCATTACCAAACGCATCGACGCCGGCCAGAAAACCTGAGGCGGTGAACCTATGGCCGACACCATCGTTGCCGTCGCGACGGCGGCCGGCATGGCGGGGATCGGGGTCCTGCGCGTATCCGGTCCGACCAGCCGCTTCATTGCCGAAACCTTGCTGGCGCGCTCGCCGCGTCCGCGCCACGCGCACCTGTGTGAGTTTCGCGATGCACACGGTGCGCTCATCGACCGCGGCCTGCTGCTGTGGTTTCCGGCGCCGCATTCGTTCACCGGCGAAGATGTGCTCGAACTGCACGCGCACGGGAGCCCGGTGGTGCTTGGTCTGTTGCGCTCGCGCATCATCGAACTCGGAGCGCGCATGGCGCGTGCCGGAGAATTCTCCGAGCGCGCATTTCTCAATAACAAACTCGATCTGACCCAGGCCGAGGCGATCGCCGATCTTGTCGCCAGCGGCTCTGAAGCCGCGGCGCGTGCTGCACTGCGCAGCCTCGACGGTGAATTCTCGAAACGCGTGAACCGGTTGACCTCGGGCGTGGTCCGCTTGCGCAGTCATCTCGAAGCCGCAATCGATTTCGCCGACGAGGAAATCGATTGTCTGGCCGATCCAGAGGCCTTGCGCACCCTCGATTCGCTGCGCGCAGAGCTGGCCATTCAGCGCGCGGCAA
>JBAVZT010000296.1:0-4579 GCA_049588955.1 Rhodanobacteraceae bacterium
AACACCGACCGCGATCCGGTGTGGATCGGCAACACCGTGTACTTCCTGTCCGATCGCGACGAGCACCTGAACCTGTACAGCTACGACACCAGCGGCGGTCAGATCCGGCAGCTCACCAACTACAAGGGTGCCGACGCGCGCTGGGCCAGCGGCGACGCGGACGGCCGGATCGTGTTCGAGGTCGATGGCGCGCTGCACCTGTACGATACCAAGGCGAGCCAGGATCAGGCGCTCGACATCACCGTGCCGAGCGATCTGGTGTCCACGCGCGCATCGGAACGCAGTGTCAAGGATCAGCTCGAGTCGGCGGCGCTGAGCGCCAACGGCAAGCGCGCATTGTTCGTCGCGCGCGGCGACGTATTCAGCGTGCCGCTCGAACACGGCATCAGCATCGATCTGACCCACACGCCGGGCGCGCATGAGCGCGACGCGGTGTTTTCGCACGACGGCAAGCGCATCGCCTACATTTCGGATGAGTCCGGCGAGGATGCAATCTGGGTCCGCGACGCCGACGGCAGCAAAGCGCACCAGCTCACGACCGAAACCTTCGGGCGCCTTTACCGGCCGATCTGGTCGCCGGACGGCACACGCATCGCGTTCGTCGACAAGGACAGCCGCCTGCACATCGTCGCCTCGGCCGGCGGTCCTGCGCCGGTCATCGCCGACGATCCGGGTGTCATGCGACCCGACTACACGTGGTCGCCGGGCGGGCACTATCTGGCCTTTACGCTGACCGACGCCACGACATTCGAGACGCAGTTGTATGTGCGGGATTTCGCCGCCGGGACCAACACGCGCGTCGGCAATGCCATGTTCGATTCCTACGGGCCTTCGTTTTCGCCGGACGGGAAATACCTGTACTTCATCGCCGACCGCGAATGGGCGCCGCAGATTTCGCAGATCGAATGGGACTTCGCAGCCAATCGGCCGACCGGCGTCTATGCGCTGGCCTTGCGCAAGGGCCTCGACAACCCGTTCTCACCGCGCAACGACAGCGCAGCGGCCGAGGACAAGGACGCCGACGACAACAAGGACGCGGACAAACACGGCAAGAAAAAACCGAAGGAACCCGCATCGATCAACGACCATATCGATTTCTCCGGCCTCGACGCACGTCTGATCCGCGTGCCGATCGATCCCGACAACATCGACATCGTCGTCGCCACCGACAAGGCTCTGATCTACCGGGTCAGCGATGCGCCGTACTATGGACGCAAGGGCGCCTTCAAACCGAAGGTCATGGCGTACTCGTTCAAGGAGCGCAAGGACAAGCAGGTCTACGAGGGGGCCGACCAGATGGACGTGTCCGCCGACGGCGGCACTCTGCTGGTGCAGGATGGCAAGGAATACAAGCGCATCGACCTTGGCGACAACAAGCCCGAAGCCAAGGCGGTCAAGCTCGATGGCTTGTACATGCTGGTCGATCCCAAGGCCGAATACGCCGAAATCTTCCACGAGGTATGGCGGCGCTATCGCGATTATTTCTACGCGGCCAACATGAACGGCTACGATTGGGAAGCGCTGCGCAAGAAGTATGCGGCGCTGCTGCCCGATGTCGGCGATCGCAGCGATCTCAACTACCTGCTCGGCCAGATGGTCGCGGAGTTGTCCAACTCGCACAGCTACGTCGGCGGCGGCGATCTGGGCCTGCCGGACAAGCCGCATGTCGGCCTGATCGGTGCGCGCTTCGCGCTCGACGCGGCCAGCGGTCACTACCGCATCTCGAGGATTCTCCAGGGCGAGAACGACGAAGAACGCTACCGCTCGCCGCTGACGGAAGTCGGCGTGGACGTGCATGAAGGCGACTACGTGCTCGCAATCAACGGGCGGCCGCTGACTGCGGCGGACAATCCGTACCGCCTGCTGCGCATCGCGCCGGGGCAGCTCGTGCAGCTGACGGTCAATTCGCAACCCGATTCCGGCGGCGCGCGCGAGGTGGTGGTCAAGCCGATCGACAACGAACAACCGCTCAATTACCACGCCTGGGTGGCACACAACCGCGATTACGTGACCCAGGCCAGCAACGGCGCGATCGGCTATCTGCATATTCCGGACATGGGCGGGGACGGCATTCGCGAGTTCATCAAGTGGTATTACCCGCAGTTGCGCAAGCAGGGACTCATCGTCGATGTGCGCGACAACGGCGGCGGCAACGTTTCGGCGATGATCATCGAGCGGCTGTCGCGCAAGCTGCTCGGCCTGGACTACGGGCGCGCGATCGATCTGACCGGCACTTATCCGCAACAGACCTTCCTCGGTCATCTGGCGGCCCTGTGCAACGGCACCACCGCCTCGGATGGCGACATTTTTTCCTACATGTTCAAGCAGGCCAAGCTCGGCCCGCTGATCGGCACGCGCACCTGGGGCGGTGTGGTCGGCATCAACAACTGGGGACCACTGATCGACGGCGGCGACGTGTACGTGCCGCAGTTCGCAACGGCCAACACCGAAGGCAAATACGTGATCGAGGGACACGGCGTCGATCCGGACATCGAGGTCAAGGAGGACGTTTCGGCCGAGCTGAACGGTCGCGATCCGCAACTCGACCGTGCGATCAGCGAACTTCAGAAAGAGATCGCCGCGCATCCGGTCAAGTTGCCGCCCGCACCGCCCGAGCCGGTCAAGGCGCCCCAGGACATGCGGCCGGCGTCGTCGGCACCTTAACGTCTCGACCCTCGCGCCTTGCACTGCAACACCCTCTCCCCCCTCAACGGGGAGAGGGGCTGGCGTGAGAGGCGGGTGCGCGACAGCTGTGCAATCAGGCGAGAGCTCCCCTCACAAGAGCTGCCCCTCATCCGCCCTCCGGGCCCCTTCTCCCCGCACGCGGGGAGAAGGGTATGTAGACCCATAGGGTGGGCCTTGGCCCACCACCCACTCCCGAAGGCACCTTCTCCCCGCACGCGGGGAGGAGGGGATGTAGACCCATACGGTGGGCCTTGGCCCACCAATCTACTCCCCGCGCGTGAGCAGAAGGGAAGCGCTGTTGCATGCTGCAGGGGCGACGACGTCATTCTCCTCGCGCGCGACATTATCTTCTCGCGCGCGAAGAGCAAGGCACATTCCTCCTGTGCCCCCGCCCCGGATCGGCAATACCCTCTCCCGCGCGCGGGGACCAGGGAGGCGAAGCCTGGAATGGTGGAACTTGAGGGCTGCCGCGGATATCTGAACGCGGATCGCAACAGTTTCGATGTAAGCGGGCTTTACTCCGATGAAACGTTCATAGGGTCTGCGGCCTGCTAGCCTTCGCCCTCGTGGGACTGTCGCGGCCGCACGCCCCGCGGTTGGTTATTGCGCGGTGTCGCCAGGAAACAAGGACATCACATGTCGCGTTGGAAGATTGCCCTGATCGTCGTGGTGGTCGTCGTGGCCGGCGTACTCGCCTGGCGCATGCTGCACACTCGTGGCGGGACCAGACAGGAAAAACCGGCGGACACGCCGGTGCCGGTGACCGTCGTTCCGGTCGCGCAGCAGGACGTACCGGTCTATCTCGCCGCGCAAGGCACGGTGCAGGCGTTGAACACCGTCACGGTGCGTCCGCAGCTCGGCGGGCAGTTGCTCGAACTCGATTTTCAGGAAGGTCACGAGATCCACAAAGGTGACGTGCTGGCCAGAATCGATGCGCGCACCTATCAGGCGCAGTACGACCAGGCACTGGCCAAAAGGAGGCAGGACGAAGCACAGCTCGCAACCGCGCGCAGCAACCTCGCGCGCAGTCGGGAGCTGATCAAGCAGAACTACATCTCGCGCCAGGATCTGGACACCCAGCAGAACACCGTGCATCAGATGCAGGCGACGATCGCGGCCGACGCGGCCAGTGCACGCGATGCCAAGGTGCAACTCGACTACACCACGATCAAGGCGCCGATCAGCGGCCTGGCCGGCATCCGCCAGGTCGATCCGGGTAACGTGGTCACCACCAGTGACGCGATCGTCGTACTGACGCAGCTGCATCCGATCAACGTGTTGTTCACGCTGCCGGCGCAGAATCTGGACATGGTGCGCAAGGCCCAGGCCGAGGCGCCGCTGCCGGTCACCGCGCTGGATACCGCCGGCAGCGGCGTCGTCGCGAGCGACGGCGTGCTCAAGGTGATCAGCAACCAGATCGACGTCACGACCGGAACGTTCCAACTCAAGTCGGAATTTCCCAATGCCAATGGCGAGTTGTGGCCGGGGCAGTTCGTCAATGTGCGCATGCAGGTGCGCCTGGTCAGGAACGGGCTCGTGGTGCCGACGCAGGCGGTACAGCGCGGACCGGACGGTGAATACGTCTACCAGTTGCAGGGCGACAACACGGTCAAGGCACAGCCGGTGACGACATCCGGCGAGGCCGACGACACCCATGTCCTGGTCGGCAACGGCCTCAAGGTCGGCGACAAGGTCGTTACCGAAGGCCAGTTCCGTCTCAAGCCCGGCAGCAAGGTGCAACCGCTGGCGCCGGGTGAAGTGCCGAAACCGCCGACCGCGGCCGAGATCAAGAAGGCCGGCGAACAAAGCGGCGAGCGTCGCCATGGGCACGGCTGATCCGGCAACGACGCGCCGGATGGGACCGCCGTCGGCGATTCTCCGCGGCAAACGGCGC
>JBAVZT010000297.1:0-3309 GCA_049588955.1 Rhodanobacteraceae bacterium
TTCAATGTCGGAGATGGATCATCGGCGATGAATACACGATCGCCGACATCGCGACGATCGGCTGGGTACGCAATCTCATCACGTTCTACGAGGCACGCGACCTGGTCGATTACGATCGCCTCGCGAATGTTCCGACGTGGCTCGACCGGGCGCTCGCCCGCCCGGCTGTCACACGCGGTCTCGAGATTCCAAAGCGCGGCTGATCGGCAACTTGATGCACTGGCCCGGGCGGTAAACCTGCGTCACGGATCGCACAGGAAGGAGGCATGCGGACATGATCCGAAAACTGAAATCCGGCGAGTACCGACTCTACTCGCGCAAGAAGGACCCGAAGACCGGCAAGCGACGCAATCTCGGTACGTTCAAGACGCGCGCGGCAGCCGAAAAACACGAACGCGAAGTTCAGTACTTCAAGAGGCGTTGAATGGTGAACGAGACGCCTCGCGCATGAGACATCAGAGCATGGACGCGGCGCCATACCGGCACCGCGATTCGGGGTGCGAGCGACCCACTCAACGGCTTTGAGTGCGTCGCGGCAGTTTCCAGTCCGGCCGTATGAAGTGACAGGTGTAGCCAGTCGGATAACGCTCGAGGTAATCCTGGTGTTCGGGCTCGGCCTCCCAGAAGTCGCCGGCCGGAGCCACTTCGGTCACGACTTTTCCGGGCCATAGTCCCGACGCCTCGACATCGGCGATCGTGTCTTCGGCGATGCGCCTGTGCTCGTCGCTGGTGTAGAAGATGGCCGAACGGTAGCTGATACCGCGGTCGTTGCCCTGGCGATTCAAGGTCGTCGGATCGTGTATCTGGAAGAAGAACTCCAGCACCTTGCGATAGTCGAGCACCTCGGGGTCGAACACGATCTCGATCGCTTCGGCGTGGGTGCCGTGGTTGCGGTAGGTCGCGTTCGGAACATCGCCGCCGGAATAGCCGACGCGCGTGGATACGACGCCAGGCTGGTTGCGGATCAGATCCTGCATGCCCCAGAAGCAGCCGCCGGCAAGGATGGCGCGCTCGGTTTTCACGGTTTGCCCTTGTTTGTCCGAAAATTGAGAAGTGCGGCCATGGACGGACGCTGTTTGATCCTGGCGATCATGGATGATCGCAAAAAAACTTGCGATAGTCGCCGTAACCCTCGCTTTCGAGTTCGGCGACCGGAATGAAACGCAGCGAAGCGGAGTTGATGCAGTAGCGAAGGCCTCCCGCCTCGCTCGGACCGTCCGTGAACACGTGACCGAGATGGCTGTCGCCGTGTGCCGAGCGCACTTCGGTGCGCGTCATGCCGTGGCTGGTATCGCGATATTCGACAACGTTTTCCGTTTCCGCGGGTTTGCTGAAACTCGGCCAGCCGCAGCCGCTGTTGAACTTGTCGAGCGACGTAAACAACGGTTCACCCGAAACGATGTCGACGTACAGACCGGGTTCCTCGTTGTCGTCATAGGGATTGTCGAACGGCCGTTCGGTGCCGGCTTCCTGGGTGACATGGTATTGCTCGGGCGTGAGGCGGGAAATCGCTTCCGGTGTCTTGCGGTAATTTGTCATGGGTCGTCTCGTTTGCTGTAACGATCGGTTGACGCGCGCTGGCGCGATCCCCGCATACGTTGGGTCGAGTCCGTCAAGTCCAAGGAGGTCGGACGCGGAGAGCGCGTCGATGCTGCTGCTCAGATGTTCCGGAGATTGCGGCGCCAGCCGGTCAGGCATGAGCACGCCCGCAATCGGCACGACCGTTGCACTCGCCAACGCACCAGGCGGGTCATTTCGGCCCCGACAAGCCGGGATGGTAAACCCGCTCCGTATGACCATCGAGCTGTGACGGCCAGAAGTACACCACACGCAGGTTGCCGGTGCTGTAGCGTTCGGCCTCGTCGTTGAAGTGCGGCGAATCCGGATGGCCGCTTTCGCCGCCAGCGGTGATCGCGCGCGCATATACCCTGGGCCCGAAATCGACCACGGCGACGAAGCTGTTGCCGCTGGTGCCGTAGTAGCGTTTGGTGCCGGGCCAGCGGTGCGCGCCGAACGAGGCGAGCGAGCCCCAGCGAGACGACACGAACGGTATCGGGATGCTCGGTTTGCTGTCGTCGAACGGCTGCACGATCGCGCCATCGACGCGCTGGAAGCGGTTGATCTGGCCCCATGCCGTGCCCCAGCTGCCGAAATCGGTTTCCAGACGATCCGCGGCTTCGGACAAGGCTCCGAGGCGCTCGCTCGCGCCGGCTTGACCGGCCATGTAGTCGTAAATGGATATGCCGTGGGCCTTCGCGCCGGGCGCACTTTCGTCCCAGAGCGTGTCTCCCCAGAACACCGCGAGCGAGGTCGGCATCGACGCGACGCCCCAACGATAGTCCCAGTTGCGAAGCAGCGCGATCGGTCCTTGCAGTTTCCGCTTCATTGGGTCGGTCGCGGACAGCGCATCGTAGTCACCGACCAGGATCGGGAGCTGCCGCGCGAATTCCGGCAGGTACGAATCGAACGCGTCGGTGATGAGCCTGGCCACGGTGAAATCCTTTGCGCCGGTCAGCATGCGCGTCGCGTGGACGCCGCGCGGATTTTCACCGGACGTGTCCATGTAGCGCGGGAAGTCGGCACGCTTCGGGCTGTATTTGCCGGCCGCCGAATACGGCCAGTCGTTGGTGTTGAAGACCCAGCCGTTGGGCGGATCCAGCACATGCGGCACTTCGTCCAGCGGAGTCAAACCCTGCCAGTCGGTGGCCGGGTCGCTGCCGTCGACCGGCTTGGTGTAATCGAAGCGATCGTTGCGCTTGGGGACGAACTGTGGATGCAGGTAGGCGATCTCGCCCTTGTCGTCGGCAAACAAGGTGTTGTTGGACGAGTTGGCCTTGAGCTCGGCGACTTGCATGTAACTGGCATAGTCGTCGGTCCTGGTGCGCAGCCAGCTCTGCTCCAGTGCCGGAACCGGCGTGTTCATCAGGTCGATCGCGATCCACTTGCCTTCGGCCTTGCGCACGATCGGGCCGTGATGGGTGAAATACGCGGTGAACATGCGCGTGGCCATCGCACCGTCGGCGGTCTTGTACGTCACGTCGATGGTGCGCGTGGTCACCGGCCGCAGGTGCCTTCCATAGCGATAGAAGAGTTTGCCGTCCTTGTGCACGATGGTCTCGGCGAACTCGTCGACGACGTCGGCGCCGGTGGAAGTGTGCATCCAGCCGACGTGCTCGTTGAACCCCTGGTAGACGAAGAACTGGCCCCAGGTGACGGCGCCGTAGGCATCCAGACCGGCATCGCTGGACATCTGAAGTTCGGAGCGAAAGAAGAACGAGGTGTGCGGGTTGATCAGCAGCAGTGCATGGC
>JBAVZT010000298.1:0-2616 GCA_049588955.1 Rhodanobacteraceae bacterium
GTGCTGGTGCTGGCTGCCGGCGTGACATGGCACATCCAGCCGTTGCGCACGCCGGCACCGGTGCAGACGAGGCCGACGCCGGCCGACGAAGGACGTACGCAAACCGATTCGCTCAAAGAACCCGCAACTTCGTCTTCAGGTGCTGCGAAGATGGAACGCACGCGCGGACCCATACCGAAATTCCCGATTTCCCACGGAAATCTCGCCGCGCCATCCGTAGCGTCGCCTGCCGTGCAATCCGCGCCGCGCGACGAGAAGAAGACCCGGATCCGTCAGGCGCCCGCCGCACAACGTGCAGGAAACGCGGAGCGAGAGGCGGATCGGATGTCCGCGGCCAAAGCAGAGATCGACCACGCACCGCCGGTGGCGCCGGTGTCGTCGATGAACCCTGCGCCGCCAGCTCCCGCTTCGTCGCCCGCGCAATCCTCGGAGCAAAACGCAGCACCCGGCATGAGTGGCTCATCCCCCCGGACCGCAAATCCTGAATTGACCGTGCAAGCACTGATCGACGCGGCACGCGCGGCGTTGAGACAAGGCGACACCGACGCCGCGCGCAAGCTCGTGCGCACCCTGAGACGAGACTACCCGAAGCGCACACTGCCGGCCGATCTCGCTCCACTGGCACCAGCCAACGGGAGGTCCGAATAGACCCACCTCAAGATCTTCAAGCGTTCGCCTGAGCCTGGCGCCAAGGGCGCAGAAGGCACTTCGCCGCCGATACCCCTGGATGCCGCTCAGCGCCGCATGTATTTCCAGTTGCGCGGCTTGCCTTCGGCGAGCCATACGACCGCTTGTGCGAGACGACGCGCACGTGTTTCGTCGCGTTTGGCTTCGCTGATCCACTCGACGTATTCGCGTTGCTGACCCGGCGGAAAGGCATCAAATGCCTCGCGTGCCTTCTTGTTGCGCGCGAGCGCCGCCGCCAGATCAGGGGGCGCCCTCGGCGGTGCCTTCGGCTTGCGCGTCTTGCGTGCGCCGGACGCTTTCACGCCGTCCTCGTTCAGGCGCATGGCCTTCTTGATCCAAACGATCAATTGCCGGCGCGGCGGCAGATCGGCCAGCGTCGCGAGCTTGCCGAAGCTGCCCATCCCCTCGCGCGGCACGCCTTCGCCGATCACCAACGCGTGCTTCCAGAAACCAAACGACACATGCTGCTTGAACGCGGCCATGCCGGCCAGGATGCCGCCGGCATGGACGAACGACGGCGCACGCCATTTCAGCGTTTCCTCGACTTGCGGACAGGCCTCATGGACGAGTTCTCGCAGCTCGATCAGGATCGGCCGGGCGAACGGCGCGGCCCTGGCGATATAGGTGTCGATGCGCGGATCGCGATTGTCCATGGCGAGACCTTCCGCTTATTCGGGCTTGCGACCGGAAATCAACGGCACCTGCCACAACGCGTAGTCGGGTGGCGTTTCGATCGCGGCAATCATCGCATTGAAATCGTCGATCACGTCGTCGAGCGGACGCCCGAATGCGGCGGACAGAGGTTTGGCATAGCCATCACGCCAGGCGGTAAGGATACCGGCGAAGATCGCCCGCGGCACGCGCAAGGTATCGACCGCGATATAGTCCGCTGCGATGTCGCCGAATCCTGCCGCATCCAGCAAAGCCGGCGAATGCCGGCCGATGTGTCCGTCGCAACCGACGCTGCGCAGGAAACTGATCGCATTGTCGTTCCAGAAACGGTCCGAATCGAAGCCCGCGCGACCGCCGCTGCCGTCCGGGAAATGCAGCATGCCGTAATCCTCCGACACGAGATGCAGCCAGCCGCCGGGCTTGAGCACGCGACGAAACTCGACCAGCACCTCGGCAAAATCCGGCACTGCCTGCGACATGTGTCGGCACACCACGAGATCGATCTCCCGATCGGCGACGTCGAGCGCGAACGCGTCGCCTGGTTCGTAGCGCACCCGTTCGGCCAGCGCCGCGCTTTCGCGGCGGGCGATGACGAGGTTGGACTCGAGGATATCGATGCCGAGCAGGCGCGCATCCGGATAACGAACGGCGAGGCGGCGCGTGATCTCGCCGGTCCCGCAACCGACATCGAGAATGCGCAGCGCGCCCGATAACGCGTAACGATCGAACAGCGGTTGCTCCTGCGGCCAGATCGCTTGGGCCTGATACGCCAGAGTGCGCGCCATCGCCTCGTCACCCATCTGTGCGGCTTGCGGATTGCGGTTGGCGCTCATGCGAGTATTGTCCTTCGAATTCGATTGGCGAATCGCGCGCCACCGCTGGCGCGCACGACCTGAAAACGACTGCTGACCCCGATTCCGTTTTTCAATGACATCTTCAACGGCATCGATAAAAAGCGCGCAGATTGTACTGCCGTGCGGAGATCTGGCCGCGACGCTGGATTTCTTCGTTGAAACGCTCGGATTCCGCATCGACATGATCATGCCGGCCGACGCGCCGTCGACTGCGGTCATCTCCGGTCATGGGGTTGCATTGCGACTCGAAAACGGTGCCGACGGCGCCGTGACGATGCTGCGTCTCGCCTGCGATCTGGTTGCGCTGCCGCCCGGAAAACGACCGCTGCGCGCGCCCAACGGCCTGCGACTGGAGTGGGTCGATGCCGACGCACCGATCGTGGTGCCGGACGCGCGCCAGTCC
>JBAVZT010000299.1:0-2299 GCA_049588955.1 Rhodanobacteraceae bacterium
CCTTGAAACCGCGCTGAAACGGGTCGAACCGGTCGGCGCGCGAAGCGTCCGGGTTACTTTCGAGACCGCCGGTTTTGACGCCCTGATGCGCTGGCTTGAGGATTTATCACGCGACTACGGTGTCGAAGCCAGCGATTTTTCCGCCGACCGAGCCGATGGCATCGGGCTGGTCAACGCGCGTGTGACGCTGGAAGACACCCCTTGAGTCGCCCCGGTTTTCCGGTCTGCGGGCGGGCGCAACACGGCAACGGCGGATTGGCGCTGCAGGATAACGGGAATTTACGGCCGCGCGTGATGTGCTAGCACATTGCCCCTCAAAGCGAATGCAATGCGACTTCTGAAAATTCTGGCACTGGCGCTGATTGCGCTGCTGATCGTTGCGGGGGTCCTTGCGTGGACGCTGCCTGCCGACGTGGCGTGGCGCTACGCGCGCGGGAATTTTGGTCCGGTCGCCTTGAGCGGCATCAGGGGCACCGTGTGGGACGGTCATGCCGATGGCGTCAGTGCGCTCGGCCGCGATCTCGGCGAGATCGACTGGCACCTCGACAAAGCTGCGCTGCTGCATCGGCGAGTGCTCGCGGACCTGCGTGTCCAGGGCGCCGATGTCGACGTTGCCGGGGAGCTCGTGCGAAACCCCGATGGCAGTGTGGTGGCGCGTGATCTGCGCTTCCGGTTCCCGGCCGCGCTCGCAGAACCGGCGCTCGACATACCGGGTCTGAAATTGCTCGGCACAATCAGCGGCGTACTCAAGCAGGCGACGCTGCTCAACGGGTTCGTGCAGGGTGCGCTCGGGACGACGCGCTGGAGCGATGCCGGTGTGTCCGGACAGGCCGAAGCGCGCTTTTCGGACATACTCGCCGACTTTTCATCACAGCCCGACGGCAGCATTGCCGGCAGCGTGCATGATGACGGCAGCGGCAACCTGGCCGTCGACGGCAGTTTCAGCGTGCGGGTCGATGGTTACGACGCTGTGGCCACGCTGCGTGCGCGCAACAACGATCCGCAGATTCTGGAGATGTTGCGTTACGTCGGGCAGCTGCAACCGGACGGTTCATCGAAGCTGGTGATTCGCGGCCGATTGTTCAAACTGTTCTAGGGACTGCACAAGTCCGACTGGTAAATTGCTCTCAATGCCGACATGCTTCCACCATTTCGTCAAGCCTTGCGGCGCAAGGGCTTGATCGTCCGCTTGACGCAAGCGGGCTGAACGGCAAAGGCCCGCGCCATCGCTTGTGCAGAGTTTCCCCGAAACACCATCATGAATCTTTCTGCCGGTTTTCTCGACTACGCGCTGCTGGTCGCATTGCGCGCCGCGCAGGCTGCTGCCGGGATCATCCGCGAGCGCTATCGCAGCGCCGATTTTTCCGTAGCGATCAAGGACGATCAGACACCGGTAACCGAGGCCGACCGCGAAGCCGAAAGCGCGATACGGCGCGTTCTGGCCTCGCGCTTTCCCGACCACGCTTTCTACGGCGAGGAGCACGGCCGCGCAGGCGACAGCGAGTTCGTGTGGCTGATCGATCCGATCGATGGCACGCGCGCGTTTGTGCGCGGGTATCCGTTCTTCTCCACCCAGATCGCGTTGATGCATCAGGGCGAGCTGGTGCTTGGCGTATCCAACGCAATGGAGTATGGCGAACGCGCCTGGGCGGTGCGTGGCGGCGGCGCGTTTCTGGACGGGAAGGTGATGCGCGTGTCGCGGGCCGAACGTTTCGACGCGCATGCGGCCATTTCCACCGGCAACCTGAAAACGCTTGCCGCGGGGCCGCGCTGGGCCGTGCTCGCGGACTTGATCGGCCGCGTCGGGCGCATTCGCGGCTATGGCGATTTCCTGCACTATCATCTGCTCTCGCGCGGCGCGATCGATCTGGTGATCGAATCGGATCTCAACATACTCGACGTCGCCGCCCTGTGCGTGATCGTGCGCGAGGCCGGTGGCGTGATCACCGACCTCGATGGCGCGGCTGTCGGCCTTGATACGCGCAGCGTTGTGGCCGGCACGCCCGCGTTGCACGCGCAGGCACTCGCCTTGTTCAACGCGTCGGCACACGCCCACTAGTATGATGTGCGCATGCAACGGTTTCCGATCACACACGCGACGCGACCGGCCGACACCAGCAGATTCCTGCGCGTCGAGGAAATCGATCTGGAGTTTGCCAACGGCGAGCGGCGCACCTATGAGCGACTCAAGGGGTCCGGTCTGGGCGCGGTCATCATGGTGCCGATGCAGGATGACGACACCGTATTTCTGGTACGCGAATACGGCGCCGGCATCGGCGCCTACGAACTCGGTCTGCCC
>JBAVZT010000300.1:0-3627 GCA_049588955.1 Rhodanobacteraceae bacterium
GGGTGGCAACGGCGGCTACTGGGAAGACCAGGGCTACGAGTGGTACGCGGGAATCTGACCGTCGCGTAATTCGGTATCGATCATCGCCGCAGTTTCTCACTACCTTTCGAAACGGGAGTCGACATGATCGCGTGATTTGCGAGTGCCGGCTTTTGCGCCATCCGCTAGACTTGGCAACCGTTTTTCACGTTCCCATCCGATGAGCGTCCGCACCCGTTTCGCGCCGAGCCCGACCGGCTACCTGCACATCGGCGGTGCGCGCACGGCCCTTTATTGCTGGCTCGAGGCACGCCATCGTGGCGGCGAGTTCATCCTGCGCATCGAGGATACCGATCGCGAACGTTCGACCCAGGCCGCGGTGCAGGCCATCCTCGATGGCATGGCCTGGCTCGGACTCGACCACGACGAGGGGCCCTGGTACCAGACCCTGCGCATGGATCGCTACCGCAAGGTGGCCGCGGATTTGCTGGCCGCGGGCAAGGCCTACTACGCGTACGAGACGCGCGAGCAGATCGGGGCGATGCGCGCTGCGGCGCTCGCCGAAAATCGCAAGCCACGCTACGACGGCCATTACCGCGATCGCAACGAGCCGCTGCGCGACGATCCGAACCGCGTGATCCGGTTCCGCAATCCACAGTCGGGTAGCGTGGTGTTCGAAGACAGGGTCAAGGGCCGCGTCGAGTGGTCGAACGAGGAACTGGACGATCTCGTGCTGTTGCGCTCGGACGGATTTCCCACCTACAACTTTGCAGTCGTGGTCGACGATATCGACATGCGCATCACGGACGTGATCCGCGGCGATGATCACGTCAACAACACGCCACGACAGATCAATATCTATCGCGCGTTGGATGCGCCGGTGCCGGCATTCGCGCATCTGCCGATGATCCTCGGCCCGGACGGGCAGAAACTCAGCAAGCGGCACGGCGCGGTTGGCGTCATGCAATACCGCGACGATGGCTACTTGCCGCATGCGCTGCTCAACTATCTGGTGCGCCTCGGGTGGTCGCACGGTGACCAGGAGATTTTTTCGCGCGAGGAAATGATCGCTTTGTTCGAGGTGGCGGACGTCAACGCATCGGCATCGCGTTTCGACCCGGAGAAGCTCGGCTGGCTCAACCAGCAATATCTGAAAAATGACGATCCGGGCGAACTGGCGCCACATCTCGAATGGCAGTTGCGGGCGCTCGGTCTGGATCCGGCGCACGGGCCGGACCCCGCCGATGTCATCGTCGCGTTGCGCGACCGCGCGAAGACGTTGAAGGAAATGGCCGAAAAGGCTCGCGTCTGGTACGCGCCGATCGAAACCTGGGACGACGCGGCCGTGACAAAGCATCTGCGAACGTCCACTGCGCCGGCCGCGCTCGGGGCCGTCCATGCCGAACTTGCGAAGCTGACCGACTGGACCCTCGAAAACGTCCACGGCGCGGTGGAAGCGGCGGCGGCGGCGCTTGGCACAGGCATGGGCAAAGTCGCGCAGCCGTTGCGCGTCGCGCTGACCGGTACCCAGGTCTCGCCATCGATCGATCAGACCGTATTTCTGGCTGGGCGCGATGAAGCGCTGCGCCGCATCGATGCCGCGATCATGCGCGCGGGCGGTTAAGTCAAGTGGCACTCGAATGCAGCTTGAGCGCGCTCGCCAACGTCGATCAAACCGATCCGGCGGCGGTTCAACGACTGCTCGACCAGTGTGTCGCGACCCTGCTCGATCCGACGTTGTGGGCGTGGGCGGTCGGCGTGAATCTCGCCTGTGCTGTTATCGGAGGCTTGATCGGTTGGCGCAAGGATCGCTGGGTAGCCGGTTTCATTTGGGGCCTGGCGCTGGGGCCGATCGGGTGGCTGGTCATCGCGCTGGCAAAACCGTCCGCTCCGCGGCGTTCCGCTGGCGATGCGGGCAGAAACGACGACGCTCAGGCGCCTCCTGCGGGATCGTTTGTCCGACGGGAGCCGCCCTGAACCGTCCGTGGCTTTCAGGCGACATGCGCATGCGCGGAAAAGTGCAGTGGTATCATGGGGTCATGTCCGCAAAAGCCGCCCATTCGACGCGACATGATCATCCGCACGACGCCGACGCCTATGTGCATGAGGTTGCGGCGGCGTGCGAGATGCGTGGCTTGCGTCTGACCGAGATCCGTCTTCAGGTACTGGAACTGATCGCCGCTTCGGAAAAACCCGTCAAGGCTTACGATCTGCTCGATCAACTCAAGGACGAGCGCAGCAATGCCGCGCCGCCGACCGTCTATCGCGCGCTGGACTTCCTGCTGGAAAACCGATTCATCCATAAATTGCAATCGATAAACGCCTATGTCGGGTGTCACCATCCCAGCGTCGTGCACCAGGTGCCGTTTCTGATCTGCGATGTCTGTGAATCGGCAACCGAAATCTGCGACGAGCGTGTCGCCGGTCTCCTCGGCGATCAGGCCAGGGCAGTGGGATTCCGACCACGCGCTCAAACCCTGGAAGTGCATGGCGTATGCGCGCATTGCGGCACGACGTGAACAGGATTGCCGAACGACCGGTTTGCTCCGGGTCGGTTGTTGCTTTCGCCGCTAAAAATCTTTGCTGAAACCCACGTACACCCCACGCCGTGGCCCGAACTGCGGCGCCCCGACGCCGACACCGGAGCCATCGCGCAACTCATAGACTCTGTCCGTCACGTTGATCAGCGCGAGGTGCGCATTGACTGCGCCGAGCGCCGGCATGTCGATGTCGCGGTCGGCGGACAGGTTGATCTGGTAATACGCCGGCAGATGCGCGCTGTTGGCGAAATCGGCGCGCAGCCCCGAACCATAGACAAAATCGCCGCCGAGCCTGGCCCCGTCCCAGTTGTAGGTGACGCCGCCGCTCGACGACAGGCGCTGGTCGTGGTCGAGATGGATGAAGTGGGTGGCGATGTAATCGAGTTCGTCGGGGTCGAAGTTGTATTGCCCGGTGACAACCTGTTTGCCGTCGGCCCGGCTTACGGCAGCGTTGAGGTAGGCGTTCCAGTTGCCGTTGACGTAACTCGAAGTGAATTCCAGCCCCTTGATACGCCCCTGATCGTAGTTGAACGGTGAGAAGATCAGCGCTGCGCCGAACTGACCTTCGTCAAGCAGGTCATGCACCTTGCGATAGTACGCATCGAGACCGAGGGTCAGGCTGTCGCCCAGCTTCTGCGACACGCCGATATCGAAGTAGTGCGAACGCTCCGACAGCGTTTGCGCGTTGACATTGCTCGGCAACTGACTGGTCGTCCCCTCGAACAGCGCGATATCAGTCTGCGAAATGAGTTCCGCGGGTGGGGGAGTGAAATAGCGCGCGTAGCCGGCGTGCAATGTCGTCGAGTCGGTCACCTGGTAGTCAAATCCCAGGCGCGGACTGATCTGCCCTTGGCTCACATAGGCATCGACCTTGTCGGCACGAACCCCGTAGTTCATGGTCAGCTTGTCGGTGATATTCCATTCATCCTGCGCGTAGACGCCAAAGGTGCGCGCGTCGATGTGCGGTGCGTTATCGATGATCGTGAACGGCACATCGGATGTCTGGTTGCCGTCGACATCCGCGGGAAATACCTGGGAGATGCTGTCGCTGACCGGGTGTTCGCTGCCGGCATAGAGCCCGTAGCGCAGGGTGTGGGCGGTGCCGAGC
>JBAVZT010000301.1:0-12257 GCA_049588955.1 Rhodanobacteraceae bacterium
GGTCTGCTGCCCGCGGCAATCGCGTGGGTCGGCGCACAGATCGTTGACGCGGTGGTGACCGGCGCACAGTCGGTTCGTGCCGGCGGCCATGCCGATCTGGTGCCGGTATTCGAGTGGGTCGCCCTGGAGGGTCTGCTGGTGGCCGCGCTTGCCGGTGCGCAGCGCGGTCTGTCGCTGTGCCAGTCGCTGCTGCGCGCGCAACTCGGCCAGCGCGTCAACGTGATGATCCTCGAAAAGGCGCTCACCCTCGAACTCGCGCATTTCGAGGACTCGGAGTTCTACGACAAGCTGACCCGGGCACGACGTGAAGCGTCGAGCCGACCGTTGTCGCTGGTCACGCGCACCTTCGGCCTCGGCCAGAATCTGATCTCGCTGCTCAGTTACGGCAGCCTGCTGTTTCGCTTCTCGCCGTGGGCGGTTGTCGTGTTGCTGCTGGCCGGCCTGCCCGCGTTCCTCGCCGAAACGCGATTTTCCGGTGACGCCTTTCGCCTGTTCCGGTGGCGCTCGCCGGAAACGCGCATGCAGATGTACCTCGAAACCGTGCTCGCACGCGAGGATCACGCCAAGGAAGTCAAGCTGTTCGGGCTCGGACCGCTGCTGCTCGATCGCTATCGCGCGATCTTTCACACGCTCTACGGCGCGGACCGGGACCTCGCCGTGCGGCGCGACAGTTGGGGGTTTGCGCTCGGCCTGATCGGCACGGTGTCGCTTTACGGGGCCTATGCCTGGATCGCGGTGACCACGGTGGCCGGACGCATCACGCTCGGCCAGATGACCATGTATCTGATGCTGTTCCGCCAAGGGCAGGCTGCGGTGTCGGCCATGCTGTCGGCCATCGGAGGCATGTACGAGGACAACCTGTACTTGTCCACTCTTTACGAGTATCTCGAGACTGCGGTGCCGATCACGACCGGCGTGGCACAAAAGGGGGTTCGCCCGGACGAGGGCATTCGCTTCGAGCAGGTGACGTTCACCTACCCCGGCGCCGACGAACCGGCGCTGCACGACATCGACCTCGTCATACGTCCGGGCGAATCGCTTGCACTGGTCGGGCAGAACGGATCCGGCAAGACGACATTGATCAAGCTGCTGACCCGGCTGTACACGCCGGACAGCGGTCGCATCGTGCTTGACGGTACCGACCTGGCCGATTGGGACGAGGCCACGTTGCGTCAGCGCATCGGCGTGATCTTCCAGGATTTCGCGCGCTACCAGATGCGCGTCGGCGAGAATGTCGGCGCCGGCGACGTCACCCATTTCGAGGACGCAACGCGCTGGCGCGAGGCGAGCGACAAGGGCATGGCGACACAGTTCATCGAGGCGCTGCCGGCCGGCTTCGATACCCAGCTCGGCAAATGGTTTCGCGACGGTCGCGAACTGTCGGGCGGGCAATGGCAAAAGATCGCGCTCGCGCGCGCGTTCATGCGCTCACGCGCCGACATCCTGGTACTCGATGAACCCACGGCCGCGATGGATGCCGAAGCCGAAGCCACGATCTTCGAGCATTTCCGCGAGATCGCCGGAAATCGCATCGTGATCCTGATATCGCATCGCTTCTCGACCGTGCGCATGGCCGACCAGATCATCGTGATCCAGGATGGCCGCATCGTCGAGCGCGGCAGCCACCAAAGCCTGATGGCCCAGGACGGCCACTACGCGCACCTGTTTTCATTGCAGGCCGAAGGTTATCGCTGACATGGCGCGCGTCGCGGCGACGGCGTCGCGCTATGTCCCGAGTTCGAACGCGTCCGCGTCCATCCACGCCGGAAACCGGGTTCGATGTGCGGTCAGCGCGTCGGCATCGAGTGTGACCGTTGCAACCTGCTCGCGTGCACCGAACTCGACCAGCGGCTGGCCGAGGAAATCGAGTGCCGCGCTGTCGCCGGCGTAGGCGATGCCATTGCCGTCGGTGCCGATGCGATTCACGCCGACGCAATAGCTGAGGTTCTCGATCGCGCGCGCGCGCAGCAGCGTGCGCCACGCATGCCGACGCGCCGCCGGCCAGTTCGCGACGAACAGGGAAAGATCGTAGTCGAAGCGTTCGTCCGAACGATCATGACAGTTGCGGACCCACACCGGAAAGCGCAGGTCATAGCAGACCAGCGGACAGATGCGCCAGCCGGCAAGCTCGACAATCAGGCGCTGAGTGCCGCCGACGTAACGTTCGTGCTCGCCCGCCATGCGGAACAGGTGCCGCTTGTCGTACTGCTCGTGGCTGCCGTCCGGCCGCATCCAGATCAGGCGGTTGGCGCAGCGATCGCCGCGATCACGAACAATCAGGCTGCCGGTCACGACGGCATCGACATCGCGCGCGAGTTCGCGCAACCACCGCATGCCGGCGCCTTGCATGGTTTCGGCATGGTGCAGCGTTTCGTTGGTGAAGCCGGACAGGAACGTCTCGGGCAGGACCACAAGGTCGGTCGATCGCGCGAGCGCCCGGACCAGCGCGCCATAGTAATCCCGGTTGGCCGCAGCATCGTGCCAGCGGGTCGCGCCCTGGATCAGGGAAACGCGCAGCGACCGCATCGACGAGTCGACATCGCTCACAGCGCGCACAGCCGTTCCGCGGCGAGTAACAATGTCGCGTCGTCCTTGGCGAAGCACAGGCGAATCAGTTTCATGGCGTGCGGCGGCGTTTCGTAGAACGCCGACAACGGAATCGCCGCGACACCTCCGTGCTCGGTCAGCCATCGGCAGAACTCGAAATCGCCCTTGTCGCTCAAGGCCGAATAGTCGACCACCTGAAAGTACGATCCGGCCACCGCGCGCAGATCAAATCGCGAGTCGGCCAGCAATCTCCGAAAGTGATCGCGCTTGTCCTGATAGAAGCGCCCGAGTTCGAGGTAGTGTCGCGAATCGCCGGCCAGAATTTCAGCCAGTGCCCATTGCGCCGGAGTGAACGTGCAGAAGGTCAGATACTGGTGGACCTTGCGGAACTCGGCCGACAACGCCGCGGGCGCAACGCAGTAGCCGACCTTCCACCCGGTGCAGTGATAGGTCTTGCCGAACGATGAAACGACGAAGCTGCGTTCGGCGAGTTCGGGACGGCGCAGAACGCTTTGATGCAGCGCGCCGTCGAACACGATGTGCTCGTAGACTTCGTCCGAAAGCACGAGGATTTGCGTGCCGCGCGTAATCTCGATCAGTGCATCGAGATCGGCCGCGCTGAACACCGATCCGCACGGATTGTGCGGCGTGTTGATCACGATCATGCGCGTCTTCGGCGTGATCGCATCCTTGATGCGCTGCCAGTCCGGCGTGAAGTCGTCGGCATCGAGCGGCACATGCACGGCACGTCCGCCGGCCAGCGCGACCGCGGGGTCATAACAGTCGTAACACGGATCGAGCAGGATGACCTCGTCCTCGGGCCGCACCGTCGCGGCGATTGCGGCAAACAAGGCTTCGGTCGCGCCCGAGGTCACCGTGACCTCGCTGTCCATATCGGTCTTGCGGCCGTACAGCGCTTCCGTCTTGCGAGCGATCTGTTCGCGCAACACCGGTACACCCGGCATCGGGGCATACTGGTTCCTGCCGGAATTCATCGCGCGCGTCAACGCATCGCGCAGCGCCTGCGGTCCGTCGAAATCGGGGAAACCCTGCCCGAGATTCACCGCGTCATGCTTCTGCGCGAGCTGGCTCATGACCGTGAAGATCGTGGTGCCGACCTTTGGCAGCTTCGTCTCAATCTGCATTTCTTGTCCGGCGATCCGGATGGCCAATTCGAATCGATCCTAGCACGCGTCGGGACTGCGCCGCGCGCAGTCCAGGCGTGTGTCGGCTAGGCCGATTCGGCCGCGCGCGACGTATCCAGCAATACGCGGTTCATGCGCTGGATGAACTCGCCCGGATCATCGAGCTGGGCGCCGCTGGCAAGACGAGCCTGCTCGTACAACAACAGGCCAAGATCATTCGCATGCGCTTGATCGGCGTCATCGCCGAGGCGCTGCAGCAACGGATGGTTCGGGTTGATCTCCAATGTCGGCTTGGACGACGGTGCATCATGCCCGGCTTCCTTGAGCAGCCGCTGCACGTGCAGGGCCATGTCGAACTCGTCCAGAACCAGGCAACTCGGCGAATCGGTCAGGCGCCGGCTGATGCGCACATCACGCACACGCTCACCGAGTATGGCTTTGAGCTTGTCGATCAGAGCCTGCTGCTGCGGGCCGGGGACCTTTGCGGTTTCGGCGGCGTCGTCGCCGGCGTCGGCAAGATCGAGTTCCCCCTTGGCGACATGGCGGAATTTCTTGCCCGCGTATTCGGGCAGGTAGCCGGCCATCCATTCGTCAATGCGATCGCCGAGCAGCAGCACCTCGATATCGCGCGCCTTCAATGCTTCGATCTGCGGGCTGCTGCGTGCCGCCGCCCAGGAGTCGGCGGTAATGTAGTAGATCGCGTCCTGTCCGGCCTGCATGCGCCCGATATAGTCGTCGAGCGACACGGTCCTGGCCGCGCCCTCCGATTTGGTCGAGGCGAAACGCAGCAATTTGGCAATGCGTTCGCGATTGGATGTGTCCTCGGCCAGGCCTTCCTTGAGCACATTGCCGAATGCGTCGACAAAGGTCTGGTACCTGGCCGGTTCGTCCTTCGCGAGCTTTTCGAGCAGATCCAGAACGCGCTTGATGCACGCGCCGCGCACCTGCGCAAGCAGGCGATTCTCCTGCAGGATCTCGCGGCTGACGTTCAACGGCAGATCGTCCGAATCGACCACGCCGCGCACGAAACGCAGATACGCCGGCAGCAGTTGCTCGCTCGCGTCCATCACGAATACGCGGCGAATGTAGAGCTTGAGACCCGAGCGTTCATCGTGGCCGGTGAACAGCGCGTCGAATGGCGGTGTGGACGGCACGAACAGCAGCAACGTGTAGCTCTGCTTGCCCTCGATGCGATTGTGGGTCCATGCGAGCGCATCGTTGAAGTCGTGCGACAACGATTTGTAGAACGCCTGATAGTCGGCGTCGGTAATTTCGTTCTTGGGCCGAGTCCACAGCGCGGACGCGTGATTGACGGTTTCCATTTCGTCGGTCGGCTTGCCTTCGGACATCTTCGGCAGGCGGATCGGAAATGCGACGTGGTCGGAATAGCGACTGATCAGCTCGCGCAGCTTCCAGCCCTCCAGAAACTCGCTCTCGTCCTGCTTCAGATGCAGCGTCACCGAGGTGCCGCGTTCCGCCACGTCGAGCGACTCCAGCGTGTATTCGCCGGCCCCATCCGATTCCCAGCGCACACCTTCGTCCACAGCCGCGCCGGCACGACGCGATACCAGCGTCACCTTGTCGGCAACGATGAAAGCCGAGTAGAACCCCACTCCGAACTGACCGATCAGCTGCGTATCGCTGCGCGCATCGCCGCTCAGGGCCTCAAGAAACCGGCGCGTGCCCGATCGCGCGATCGTGCCGATATTCTCGACCACCTCCTCGCGGTTCATGCCGATGCCGTTGTCGCTGACAGTCAGCGTGCGCGCGTCCTTGTCGAACCTGACATCGATACGCAGGTCCGCGCCATCGCCGGTCAACGCGGGATCGGAAAGCGCGGCGAAACGCAGCTTGTCGCAGGCATCGGAGGCGTTGGAAATCAGCTCGCGCAGGAAAATCTCCTTGTGCGAGTAAAGTGAATGGGTGACCAGATGCAGGACCTGGGCCACCTCGGTTTCGAATTTGCGGGTCTCACTGTTTGCGCTCATGCGGTACACCGTCGACTTTTGAACCTCGGGCGTTAATGCGGCTGGTTGCGACCGATTTCAACGCTCCCAAAGAAAAACAGGGCGGCCGCCTTGCGGCGGTCGCCCTGCGACGAGGAGCATAGACGCGACTCAATGCTCCAAGACTGATTTTCCGGCTAGTTCGCCTCGGCTTTCCCGGCTTCTGCGCGCGCCTCGGCCTTGGCCCTGGCGCGCGCGGTGGCAGCGGCCGCAAGATCCTCCTTGATGCGTGCTTTCTTGCCTTCAAGGCCGCGCAGATAATAAAGCTTGGCACCGCGCACCTTGCCGCGACGTTTGACGACCACCGAATCGATGATCGGGCTGTGGGTCTGGAATACGCGCTCGACGCCGGTGCCGTGGGAAATCTTGCGCACCGTAAAGGCCGAATTGAGGCCCGCGTTCTTCTTGGCGATGCAGACACCTTCGTAGGCCTGTACACGCTCGCGATTGCCTTCCTTGACCTTGACGTTGACGATGACGGTGTCGCCCGGCCCGAACTGCGGCAGCGTGCGTGTCATCTGTGCGGTTTCGAATTGTTCGATCAGATTCATGATTCACCAGATGCGCTTGTCTTCTTGTTGGGTACCGCCGTCGGCCGGGTGCCTGGTGCCAGCTCGCGCCGGAACTCCTCGAGCAGCGCGCGCGATTCGTCGTCCAGCGCCATCCCGGCAAGCAGATCCGGCCGTCGCAACCAGGTCCGCCCGAGCGATTGCTTGAGGCGCCAGCGGCTTATCGCCGCGTGATCGCCCGACAGCAATACCGCCGGCACATCGCCCCAGGCGTCGCGTTCGGGACGCGTGTAATGCGGGCAGTCGAGCAATCCCGTTGAAAACGAATCCTGCTCGGCCGACTGCGCATCATTCAACGCGCCTCGCTGCAAACGCCCGACTGCGTCGATCAACACCGCCGCGGCCAACTCGCCGCCCGAGAGCACGTAGTCGCCGATCGAAACTTCCTCGTCGACTGCATGCTCAAGCAGGCGCTCGTCCACGCCTTCGTAACGGCCGCACAACACGATCAACCGCTCCATGCGGGCAAACCCGGCCACCCTGGCCTGCGTGAGCCGCGTTCCCTGCGGACTCATGTAAAGCGTTGTCGCCGGCCCGTCTGCGGCGCGCACATGAGCGAGCGCGGCACGCAACGGGGCGACCATCATCACCATGCCCGGACCGCCGCCGTAGGTCCGATCATCGACCGACCGGTAGCGATCCTCGGCGAAGTCGCGCGGATTCCAGGCGATAACCTGCAACAACCCGCGTTCCTGCGCCCTGCCGACCACGCCGATCCGGGCTGCGGTCTCGATCCATTCCGGAAACAGCGTGATGACGTCGATGCGCATCGCGTTATTCCCTTCTGCGTTCGTCCTTGACCGCGAAAATCAGGAAGCGGACATCCTGTCCGCACTCTTCATGTCTCACCCGAAATCCGCATCCCAGTCGACCGTGATGCGTCCTTCGTCGAGATTCACTTCGGTCACAACATCGCCGGTCACGAACGGAATCAGGCGTTCGCGTCCGGCACCGCGCACTACCAGTACATCGTTCGCGCCGGTCGCGATCAGATGCGAAACCCGGCCAAGCGATGCGCTTTTGCCATCGACCACCTCGAGTCCTTCGAGGTCGGTCCAGTAATACTCGTCCTCTTTCGTCAGCGCCGGCAGCACCGAGCGCCGCACCCGGATCTCGCAACCGACCAGGTCGGCTGCGCCGTCCCGATCGAGAATTCCAGGCAGGGCCGCGACCACACCCTTGCCTTGCATCCGCCCGCGACATCCTTCGATCTCGCGTTGGTTCGATGGCGATATCAGCCACCACGGCTGATATCGGAAAATCTGCAACCTGGGTTCGGTCCAGGAATCGACCCTGACCCAACCCTTGACGCCGTACACACCGCTGATCCGGCCGACCGGAATGCGACGTTCGTCGGCACCATGGGCCGACGATCGCTCATCGATCCCGGTCAAGCCGCCTCGGGCGTCGCGTCCTGCGTGGACGCGTCGGTCTGCCTGGAGGCTTCCTTGTACAGTGCCCTTACCTTTTCAGTTGGTTGCGCACCTTTCTCAATCCATTGTCTGACCCGAGCCGTATCAAGCTGCAAACGAACTTCCTTGCCGGCCGCGATCGGATTGAAGTAACCGACACGCTCGATGTTGCGACCGTCGCGCGCAGCGCGCTGGTCGGCGACGACGACGTGGTAGAACGGCCGTTTCTTGGCGCCGGCGCGGGACAAACGAATCCTGACCATTGTATCTCTCTGAAAATGCTGGAAATTCATGCCAAGTGGCGCGAGAAAACGCGGACCCGACTCAGCGAGCCGCGCATTGTAGCTCAAACCGGCCAAAATGAAAGGGCGCAGAAGGCGGTGGGCGCCCGCGTTGGACGCTGAAAAACGCCGGGTTCGCCCCGCTTACGTCCAAGTCTCGCGAACGTTACTCAGGGAATCAATCACTTGCGTGATCCGTCTGCGCGGGACGTTTCCGCCATGCGCGTCGGACCTGCTGGCGCAACCTCCCCTGCGCACAGCTGCGCGAAACCGGACACGGTCGTGGGCGCTGCTTCCAATGGACGTCGAAGCCGCGCAGCGGGAGCAACGGAAAATTGGCATGACCGACCTCAGTGCGGTGGCACGAATCCGCCGCCGCCGGCACCGCGCATCGCGCCTTTCATGTGGCGCAGGACGCCTTTCATGCCACCCCTGCCGAACTTGGACATCATTTTTTCCATCTGCTGATACTGCTTGAGCAGGCGGTTGACGTCGGCCGGCTGGGTGCCCGAACCGAGCGCAACGCGGCGCTTGCGCGAACCGTTGAGCAGATTCGGGTGGCGGCGCTCGCGCAAGGTCATCGAATTGATGATCGCGACCATGCGGTGAATTTCCCGATCGTTGACCCTGGACTTGACCGGATCGGGCAGGTTCATGCCGCCCGGCAGTTTTTCCATCAGCGATGCCATGCCGCCCATCTGGGTCATCTGGTCGAGTTGGTCGCGCATGTCGTCAAGGTCGAAACGCTTGCCCTTGCCGACCTTCTCGGCAAGCTTGCGCGCCTTTTCATGATCGACATCGCGCTCGACCTGTTCGACCAGCGACAGCACATCGCCCATGCCGAGAATGCGCTGGGCGACACGATCCGGATGAAACGGCTCCAGCGCATCGGTCTTTTCGCCGGCTCCGAGAAACTTGATCGGGCGGCCGGTGATGTAGCGTACCGACAAGGCGGCTCCGCCGCGCGCATCGCCATCGGTCTTGGTCAGCACCGTGCCGGTCAGCGGCAGCGCCTCGGCGAACGCCTTTGCCGTGTTGGCCGCATCCTGGCCGGTCATCGAATCGACGACGAACAGTGTTTCGACCGGATCCAGCGCGCCGTGCAAAGCCTTGATCTCGGTCATCATGCCGGCATCGACGTGCAGGCGGCCGGCGGTGTCGACCAGCAGCACGTCGACGAAATTGCGGCGTGCCGAATCCAGCGCCGACTTGGCGATCGCAACCGGCTCCTGATCGCCGCTGGACGGATGGAACAGCACCCCGACCTGGCCGGCCAGCACACGCAACTGCTCGATCGCTGCCGGGCGGTACACGTCGCAACTGACCACCATGACCTTTTTCTTGCGCCGCTCGCGCAGGAAGCGTGCGAGCTTGGCGACCGTGGTCGTCTTGCCCGCACCTTGCAGCCCCGCGAGCAACACCACCGCTGGCGGCGCCGCGGCAAGATTGAGATCGGCATTGGTCGATCCCATCAGTGCGGTCAGTTCGTCGCGCACGACCTTGACCAGCGCCTGCCCCGGCGTCAGGCTTTTCAAGACTTCCTGTCCGATTGCGCGCACCTGCACGCGCTGGATCAGAGCCTGCACGACCGGCAACGCAACATCCGCTTCGAGCAGCGCGATACGCACCTCGCGCAGCGACTCGCGAATATTGGCTTCGGTCAGGCGCCCGCGACCGCGCACGCGCTCGATCGTGGCGGCCAGTCGCTGGGTCAAAGACTCGAACATCGGTAGCGCTCACGTCCGGAAGGCGCCCAAGTATAACCAAGGCCGCAATCCGCTCCGTCTCGTGCGTCGTTCGCGTTGATCTTCGGAACCGTCGCTGGCGTCACGTGCCGAGATTCTCGCAGCGCCACATCGCGGCCTGTTCATTCCGAGCGCAACGGTCCAGCGGATCCGTCTTCAACGCGTGCCACGCGGGTACCGAGCTGGCAACCAGGGCTCTGACAAGAAATATCCGCGGCACCATGCCCGACGACAGCAAAGTCACGCGAGTCGACGCCGAGGGCACGATTCGGTGCGACGCGCGAATCCAGCCAAGCCGTCGACCTGCGTATGTCGGGAGGCGGATCTCTTTGCTGTGCCGGCCGGCTTCTGCCCTCGTCCTTCGCATGCGACACTGTGCCCATGCTCGTCCACGCTCTGACCGTGCTGGCCCTTGTGGGTTACCTCGTTGCGGCCCTGGTGCTGGTATTGCCGCTGTCCGGCCGCCGGGCACCGGCGCCCGCGCTGGCTGTGGCGACGGCGACCCTCGCCGTGCTGATCCATGCCGGCCTCATCTTCGGCATCCATCGCGGTGGGCTCGACCTGCATTTCTTTGCCGCGCTGTCGGTAGTGGGCATGTGCATTGCCGGCGTAACGCTGCTGGTCAACGCATTCCGTCCGGTCGCCGGGCTCGGTGTGATCGTGTTTCCGCTCGCCGCGCTGCTGCTTGCAATAGACGTGTTCGTGGCGCCACCGACCGTACCGCAGCCGATCGACTGGCAGATCAAGCTGCACGTCGCTTTCGCGCTGATCGGTTTCAGCGTGCTGGCCATCGCCGCATTGCTTGCGATCCTGCTTGCGCTGCAGGAACGCGCATTGCGCCGGCATCGGTTCGATTCCGGGCTGATCCGTGCATTGCCGCCATTGACGCTGACCGAAAAGCTCATGTTCCGCCTGATTGCAGCGGGTTTCCTGCTGCTGACACTGACGCTGTTGAGCGGCGTGCTGTTCGTCGACAACCTGTTCGCCCAGCATCTGGTACAGAAAACCGTCCTGTCGATCGTCGCGTGGCTGGTGTTCGGGTTTCTGCTCATCGGCCGCTGGCGCTGGGGGTGGCGCGGTCGCCGCGCGGTGCAGTTGACCCTGGCCGGTATGGTGGTGCTGCTACTCGCATTCTTCGGCAGCAAGTTTTTTCTCGAAGTCGTGCTCAAGCACGGAGTGCACGGCTAACACGTCGGGATGACTGCGCGGGACGAGTCGAGCGCTCGATACGGATCGCAATTGCTTCAATCCGCAGGAGTTGCGATGCGCTCAATGCATCCTGCCAGGGCGTAGCGCGGCGTATCGCGCTCACGCTGCCGCAATCTCCACCGTCATCTCCCGGCATCCAGCGCCTGCGACAGGTGTTCGACACCGATCACTTCAAGTTCCCCGATGCGCCCTTTCTTCGGAGCGTTCGCTTTCGGCACGATCGCGCGCTTGAAACCGTGCGTCGCAGCTTCCTTCAGGCGTTCCTCGCCGTTCGGCACCGGGCGGATTTCGCCGGAGAGGCCCACTTCACCGAACGCAACCGTCTTGTCCGGCAGCGGGCGATCGCGGAAGCTCGACAGCACCGCGAGCAGCACCGGCAGATCGGCTGCGGTTTCCTGCACGCGTATGCCGCCGACGATGTTCACGTACACATCCTGATCGTAGATTTGCGCGCCTGCGTGCCGATGCAGCACGGCGAGCAGCATCGCCAGACGATTCTGCTCCAGCCCCAGTGCAACGCGACGTGGATTGCCGAGTGAGGATTGATCGACCAGCGCCTGTACCTCGACCAGCAGCGGCCGCGTCCCCTCGCGCGTGACCATGACTGCACTGCCAGCGCTCGGCCGCGCATGTGTGGACAGAAAGATCGCCGACGGATTCGGCACTTCGCGCAGGCCTTTGTCGCCCATGGCGAATACGCCGAGTTCATTGACCGCGCCGAATCGGTTCTTGAATGCGCGCAGAATGCGAAAACGGCTTGCCGACTCGCCTTCGAAGTACAGCACCGCGTCGACCATGTGCTCGAGCACGCGTGGACCGGCGATACCGCCTTCCTTGGTGACATGGCCGACCAGGAACACACTCGTGCCGGTTTCCTTGGCGAAGCGCACCAGGCGCGCAGCCGATTCGCGTACCTGCGAGACCGAACCCGGCGCGGCGGTCAACAGCTCGGTCCAGATCGTCTGGATCGAGTCGATCACAAGCAGTTGCGGACGATTCTCGGCGACAACTGCCAGGACGCGCTCGACGCAGGTCTCGGCGAGTGCTTCGATTGCATCGAGCGGTACGCCAAGGCGCTGACCGCGCGAGGCGACCTGCGCGAGGCTTTCCTCGCCGGTCACGTAGAGGCCGCGCACGCGGGCGCCGAGCGATCCGAGCATCTGCAGCAGCAAGGTCGACTTGCCGATGCCCGGATCACCGCCGATCAGCACGACCGAACCGGCCACCAATCCGCCCCCGAGCACACGGTCGAGCTCGCCGATACCGGTCGCGCTGCGCCGCTCCGCTTCCAGCGCCATCGTCGCCAGTCGCGCCACGCGCGCAACCTCCGCACCGGCATAGCT
>JBAVZT010000302.1:0-6301 GCA_049588955.1 Rhodanobacteraceae bacterium
CACGCGCATCAGCGAGGCCGGCACCAGTACCCTGGCAATGTTGCAGCGGTTCGTGCGCAACCAGGGCGACGGCTGGTCGTGGGCGCAGGATTACCTCGGCCGCGCGAGCTACAACGTCGTCGATTCCCATGCCGACGCTGCCGAGGCGCTCGACGGTTACGCCGAATTCGCTGCCGGTATCGGCCGCCGCCTGGGTGAGTTGCATCTGGCGTTGGCGACGCCCGGCGAATCGCCGATGTTCGGCATCGAGCCGGCCGGCGAGAACGATGTTGCCGCATGGGTCGAAGACATCCGTTCGGGCATCGACGCGGCCTTGTCGATGATCGAGTCGGCTACCCAATGGGCGGACTCCCGCATGGAGTCCGACGCGAGGCAACTGCTTGCACAGCGTACGGATCTGCTGGCCGCGGTGCCGCGATTGGCTGCGCACGGCATCGGCACACCGCGCACTGTCATTCATGGCGACTTTCATCTTGCCCAGGTGCTGGTATCGTCCGGTGACGTGTTTATCGTCGATCTCGAAGGCGAGCCGTCCAGTGCGACGGACCGGCGGCGCGCAAAGGCAAGTCCGCTGAAGGATCTTGCCGGATTGTTGCGCTCGTTCGATTACGCGAGCATGTGCGCGCTGAGCGCGCAACCCGAGGGCGGTGATGGCATCGGAGCGCGTGCAGAATGGCTTGAGGATTTCCGCCGGCAAGCTGCCGGGGCCGCAATCGGGGCCTACGCCGCGGCAACCGGCCGCAATTCCGATGATTTCGCCGCGGGAGCGCCAGCCGGCTCGCTGCTGCGCCTGTTTGTGCTCGAAAAGGCCGCCTACGAAATCCGTTATGAAATGGCCAATCGCCCGACCTGGGCGGGGGTGCCGATCCGCGGGCTGCTCGGTCTGGTCGACGGGGTGATCGGAGAGCCCCCATGAGCGTCGATTCCGTGAGTGTCGACCCGGTGACCTCCGGAGCGTCGACCGCAATCGAAGCGCTGCTCGATGCGCGCCTGTCCGATCCGTTTGCGCTGCTCGGCCCGCACGATACCGACACCGGACGCGTCGTGCGCGTCTTCGTTCCGGGTGCCGAGACGGTGTCGGTGATCGCGACCGATGACGGTCACGCCGAAACCGCATTACCGCGTATCTGCGATCCGGGTTACTTCGCCGGGCGAGTGGACCACGCCGGTGACTATCGCCTGCGCATCGCCTGGCCCGGCGCAGTCCAGGAAACTGCCGATCCGTATGCATTCGGACCGCTGCTCGGCGAGCTGGATCTGCATTTGATGCGCGAGGGGCGGCACCTCGAACTCGGCAACGCGCTTGGCGCGCACCCGATGACGATTGACGGCGTGGACGGCGTGCGATTCGCGGTGTGGGCACCGAATGCGTCGCGTGTGTCGGTCGTCGGCGATTTCAACGTGTGGGATGGGCGTCGCCATCCGATGCGGTTGCGCCACGACGCGGGCGTGTGGGAACTGTTCGTGCCGGGCGTTGCGGCCGGTGCACATTACAAGTACGAGCTTTCCGCCGGCAACGGCGCGTTGTTGCCCCTCAAGGCCGATCCCGTCGCGCGACAGGCCGAGATGCCGCCGGCTACAGCGTCTATCGTGGCGCCGGCGGATGCGCATGAATGGCGCGATGGCGCGTGGATGAGCGATCGTCGCATGCGCCAGTCGTCGCTTGCACCGATCTGCATCTACGAAGTGCACGCCGGTTCGTGGATGCACGATGCGGCGGGCCGGCCGTTGCACTGGGACGAACTGGGCGAACGCCTGGTCGCTTATGTCGCCGACATGGGTTTTACCCACCTCGAATTGCTGCCGGTTTCCGAGCACCCGTTCACCGGATCCTGGGGTTATCAGCCACTGGGACTGTTCGCACCGACGGCCCGCCACGGCGAGCCGGCAGCGTTCGCACGCTTTGTCGATCGCTGCCACCAGCGCGGCATCGGTGTGATCGTCGATTGGGTGCCGGCGCATTTCCCGACCGACGCACACGGTCTGGCGCGCTTCGACGGCACTGCGCTGTACGAGCATGCCGACCCGCGCGAAGGTTTTCATCACGACTGGCAGACGCTGATCTACAACCATGGCCGCAGCGAGGTCTGCGGTTTCCTCATCGCAAGCGCGCTCGAATGGATCGAGCGTTTTCACGTCGACGGGTTGCGTGTCGATGCGGTCGCCTCGATGCTGTATCGCGATTACTCCCGTCGTGCCGGCGAGTGGATCCCGAACGTTCACGGCGGACGCGAGAACTACGAGGCGATCGCGTTCCTGCGCCGCCTGAATCAGGTCGTTGCCGAGCGCGCTCCGGGGGCGATCGTGATCGCCGAGGAATCAACCGCCTGGCCGGGTGTGTCGCGGCCGGTCGACCAGGGCGGTCTCGGCTTCGGCTTCAAGTGGAACATGGGCTGGATGCACGACACACTGCGCTACATCGCACGCGATCCGGTTTACCGGCGTTACCATCACAGCGACCTGACGTTCGGGCTGCTGTATGCGTTTTCCGAGCATTTCGTGCTGCCGATCTCGCACGACGAGGTAGTGCACGGGAAGGGTTCTCTGCTCGGGCGCATGCCCGGCGACGAATGGCAGCGCTTTGCCAACCTGCGTGCGTATCTTGCGTTCATGTGGGCGCATCCGGGAAAGAAGCTCCTGTTCATGGGCTGCGAGATCGCGCAGCCGACCGAATGGAATGCCGACGGCGAAATCGACTGGGGACTCATCGACGACCCGAAGCATCGCGGCGTGCAACGCCTGGTGCGCGATCTCAACCGCGTCTATGTCGACAAACCCGCGCTGCATGCCGGCGACGGTGTTGCCGAAGGATTTCGCTGGATGATCGGCGACGACGCCGGCAACAGCGTCTTTGCGTTCTTGCGCAGCGCGCCCGCTGGCGACCAGTGCATGCTGGCGGTGTTCAACATGACGCCGCGCGTGCTGCGCAACTACCGCATTGGCGTCCCGCGCGCAGGAAGATGGCGCGAAGTGCTCAACTCCGATGCCGGCATCTATGGCGGTTCCAACGTCGGCAACGACGGCGGCGCAACCGCCGACACCGAGCCGGCGCACGGCGAACCGGGATCCCTGCCGCTGACCTTGCCGCCGCTTGCGGGGCTGTTGCTCGAACCGGCCGGTTGACCATGCTCCTCGACGCGCGCCACCTCGAGCCGGGCAGTCCGCATCCTCTCGGCGCGAACTGGGACGGATTGGGCGTCAACTTCGCACTGTTCTCGGCGCACGCGACGCGTGTCGAGTTGTGCCTGTTCGATCATCGCAGCCGACGTGAGATCCAGCGCATCGACCTGCCCGGCTTTACCGATCAGGTCTGGCACGGTTATCTGCGCGACGGGCAACCGGGCCTCGCCTACGGCTATCGCGTGCACGGTCCCTACGAACCGGCCGCGGGCCATCGCTTCAATCCCCACAAGCTGCTGCTCGATCCGTACGCGCGGCAACTGGCGGGCAAGGTGCGTTGGGTCGATGCGCTGTTCGGCTACCGCGTCGGCAGTCGGCGCGGCGACATCTCCTGCGACCGTCGCGACAGCGCTGCGGCCATGCCCAAGGCTGTTGTCATCGACGAAAACGTGAGCTGGGGCGATGACCGTCCGCCGAATATTCCGTGGTCCGACACGGTCATCTACGAGGCGCATCTGCGCGGACTCACGATGCGCCATCCGGCGATTGCCGAAAGCGAACGCGGCACGTTCGCCGCGCTCGGACACCCGGCCGTCATCGATCACCTGATCTGCCTCGGTATCACGGCGATCGAACTGCTGCCGGTGCAGGCGTTTCTGCAGGATCGCTTTCTCGTCGAGCGCGGTCTCGGCAACTACTGGGGCTACAGCACGCTCGGCTATTTCGCACCCGAGCCGCGTTATCTCGCCACCGGATCACTCGACGAGATACGCAGCACGGTGCGTCGACTGCACGCGGTCGGCATCGAAGTGATCCTCGATGTCGTCTACAACCATACCTGCGAAGGCAACGAACTCGGCCCGACCCTGTCCTGGCGCGGCTGCGACAACCGCACCTATTATCGGTTGCCGGCCGATGCGCCGCGCCACTACGTCGACGACACCGGTTGCGGCAACACCCTGGACACCGCACGCACTCCGGTGCTGCGCATGGTCATGGACAGCCTGCGTTACTGGGCCGAAGCGTTTCACATCGACGGCTTCCGCTTCGATCTCGGCACGGCACTCGGTCGCGAAGCGAGCGGCTTCGATCGCGAATCGGGCTTTTTCCGCGCCATGCGTCAGGATCCGGTTCTTTCGCGCCTCAAGCTCATTTCCGAACCCTGGGATCTCGGTCCCGGCGGCTACCAGCTCGGCAACCATCCGCCGGGGTTCGCCGAATGGAACGATCGCTACCGCGACGGTGTGCGCCGTTACTGGCGCGGTGACGCAGGGGCGCGCGGAGAACTGGCCGCGCGCGCAGCCGGCTCGGCTGACTTCTTCGATCGCGACGGCCGCAAGCCGTCCGCCTCGATCAACTTCGTTACCGCGCACGACGGCTTCACCCTGCGTGATCTGGTCACTTACGCCAATCGCCACAACGAGGCCAATCGAGAAGACAACGGCGATGGGCATGGCGAGAATCTGAGTGCAAACTGGGGCGTCGAGGGCCCGACCGACGATCCGGCCGTTGCCGCGCGGCGCGCATCGATCCAGCGCGCGATGCTGGCGACGCTGTTTGTTTCGACCGGCACTCCGATGCTGCTGGCGGGCGATGAGTCCGGACGTACCCAGCAAGGCAACAACAACGCATATTGCCAGGACAACGAGATTTCCTGGTACGACTGGAAGGCCGCCGCACAGCCCGAGGCCTTGGCGCTGGCGCGCTTCGTCAGCCGACTTGCCGAATTGCGACGCCGACTGCCGCTGCTGCGCCCGGACCATTTTCGCCATGGCGCGACGGTCGCCGACACGCCGTTGCAGGACATCGCCTGGTACGACCTGGGCGGCACGCTCATGCCGGGAGAAGCCTGGAATGATGCGAATGCGCGTACGCTGACCTTTCGCCGTGCCGGAATCGCCGAAGACGGCTGCATCGATGTGCTTGCCGTATTGTTCAATGCCGGCGACGCCGCGGCCGAATTCATGCTGCCGCCGCCGCGCGCCGACTGGACCTGCCTGATCGACAGCGCGCGTCCGGACGCACCGGAGCAACCGCTGACGGCCTCGCGCGTTGTCGTCGCGGCGCATGCACTCCTGGTCGCGCACGCGCGCATTGCCCGCGAATCCACATGAACGAGGGATTTGCCTGCGCCCTGCCGTTCGGCGCCGAACTGCATACCGATGGACGCGCGGGCGACCAGCGCGCGCGCTTTCGGGTATGGGCGCCTTCGGCGACATCGGCGGCAGTCGTGTTCGACGACGCACGCAGTGAGCCCATGACGGCGGAAGGGAGCGGATGGTTTCGTGCCGAACTGGCGTGCACCCGCGATACCGCGTATCGCTATCGTTTCGACGACGCTGCGCCGGTGCCCGACCCCGCCTCGCGCGGCCAGCGCGGCGGCGTCGACTCATCGAGTCTCGTCGTCGATCCGCATGCGTACCGCTGGCGTCATCCCGGGTGGCGCGGACGCCCGTGGCACGAAGTGGTCATTTACGAGCTGCACGTCGGCGCCTGTGGCGGTTACGCCGGAGTGCGGGAGCAACTGCCGCGCCTTCGCGATCTCGGCGTCAGCGCGATCGAACTGATGCCGATCGCCGAATTTCCGGGCTCGCGCAACTGGGGTTACGACGGCGTTCTGCCGTTTGCACCGAGCTCAATGTATGGCACTCCGGAGCAACTCAAGATATTGATCGACAGCGCGCACGGGCACGGGCTGATGGTGCTGCTCGACGTCGTCTACAACCATTTCGGCCCGCAGGGCAACTATCTGGCCGAGTATGCCGCGCCGTTCTTTCGCGACGATCTGGCGACGCCGTGGGGTCGCGCGATCGACTTCCGGCGGCCCGAGGTGCGCGAGTTCTTCATCATGAATGCGCGTTACTGGATCGAGGAGTACCGCTTCGACGGTCTTCGCCTCGATGCCGTCCACGCGATCGAACCCGACGACTGGCTGATCGACCTCGCTGCGCGCGTGCGCGAGTCGGCCGGGGTCGGCCGTCATGTCCATCTCGTCGCCGAAAACGACGCCAATTCGGTGCGGCTGCCCGAGCACGGGTTCGACGCGCAATGGAACGATGACTTCCATCACGTCCTGCATGTGCTGCTGACCGGCGAGCGCGACGGATACTACGTCGATTATGCCGCGGCACCGGCACACGCCCTCGCCCGCTGCCTCGCTGAAGGCTTCGCCTATCAGGGT
>JBAVZT010000303.1:0-1734 GCA_049588955.1 Rhodanobacteraceae bacterium
CAAACCGAGCGATCGCACCGAATTCAATCTCGGCTACGCCCACCTGTTCGTCAACGACGGCCACGTTGCCGCCACGACGACTACCGGCGATACCCTGATCGGCCGTTTCGAAAGCGACGGCAATCTGCTGTCGGTCTCGGGGAAGTACAGCTTCTGACGCGACGTGGCAGCGCCCACCTGTTCGTCAACGACGGCCGCACCGCCGCCACGACAGACACCGGCTTCGGCCGTTTCGAAAGCGACGGCAATCTGCTGTCGGTGTCGGGGCGTACAGCTTCTGGCGCGGCGCGGCAGCGGGTTTGCTGACCGCCGTCGACCTCAGCTACCCGCGTTCGCCCCTGGATCGCGTCCGGTCACGCTCCCGGCGCAGGTGCGCAACGCCCACACAGGCGGCCCCCTTGCTCGGCATCAGGGACACGTGATGCCCAGCGGCTCGGTCAGGCGCGTCAAATCCATGTGGTTGGTGCCATAGTTTCCATAGATCGAGGTAAAGTCGACGCGTCCGTGAGTGCAATCGGTGAATGTGAAGGTCAGAGTGCCCCACGGGTTGTTGACGATCAGGGAAGGATCGAAATTCGGAATCCAGGCGCCGCCCGTCGTCAGACTGGCATCGACGACGGCGGTGTCGTTGCTGATGCTGCCGGTACCGAGAAACCAGGCTTGCTGCGTACCATCCGGCGTGAACGTGTACCAGGCGGCCAGCAGCACATTGCCCGGCAGTACTTCGAGAAAGATCCCCTGTCCGCTCTGGCTGGGATCGAACCAGGCACCGGTGAAGCCTGCGGTAATAGGCACATTGCCCGGCACGCTCGCCTCCTGCACCACAACGGTCCCGGTCATGCCCAGCGTGCCGTGGATGTCGCAGTGGTAGCCGAACGAGCCGGACTGATTGAACGCGACAGTGGATGTCCAGGATGCAGCGCTTGGAGTCCCGTTGCCGCCGTGGCCATCACCATCGCAACCTTCTGCACAGCGGAACGAATCATTGTCCGCGTGTACATTGTGCGGGGCTCCGCCGGCGTTGGTGAACGTGACGGTATCGCCGATCGCGATCGTCAGGTTTTGCGGCGAGAACATCAGGATGGGCCCGCCGCCGTAACCCCCGCCACCACTGGTTCCACCAACGACAACCCGATGGTCCGTCGCCCACGACGACGTGGTCACCAGCAGCAGCAACAAGCACCGGGCTTGCGCATTCGTTCGCATCGTTCACTCTCCGTCCATCCGTCATGCACTCGCGGCTGATGCCACCGGGACCGGCCCTGATGGCCCGGCCCCGATTCCCCGGCGAGACCTCCCGGGGCAGTGCGGTGTTGCATCTGCATGAGTACCCGCGTGGAGCGAAAAGGTTGTAATCGCCGTTGCGTCCGGCCGGAGCAAAGACTGCTGCGTTCTTTGCTCGTTGCTTTCGGACAAACTCGTTGCTTTCGGACAAAGAGGAGGAGTCGCCAACGTTAGCCAAGAATCGCTCTGACCCGGTTCCAGGAACTGCGTGTGCGCTTCGCCAATCCCGAGCAACCCGATTCGGTCGACAACGCATGGACCGTGCGCGGCGGACTCGCGGTCGACGGCACGCCGACCCACGAAAGCACACGCGATCCGCGCGTACCGGACGGCACGCGACGCTGGATCACGTTCGGCATCGGCTACAAACCGAGCGATCGCACCGAATTCAATCTCGGCTACGCCCACCTGTTCGTCAACGACGGCCACGTTGCCGCCACGACGACTACC
>JBAVZT010000304.1:0-12141 GCA_049588955.1 Rhodanobacteraceae bacterium
GGCAAGGCCGACAAGCAAGCCGCGATGTTCAAGCTGTCGCTGCCGGTGCAGCCGGAGAACAAGGAGCTCAAGCCGTTCCGTGCACTCGGCCGGGTGACGTACACGGACTTCTTCTCGATGTTCGAACCGCCGTTCAAGTACGGTCACCCGTGGAATCGCGACCAGGACGAGCATCATGCCCGCGTCGTCGTGCTCGGCAAGGAGATGAACGAGAAGCTGTTCGGCGGCCAGGACAGCGTGGGCAAGAGCGTGCGCCTGGACGGCATCGACTACTCGATCGTCGGGGTGCTCGACGAGTGGAAATTGCGTTCGCGCTACTACGATCTGACCAACGGCGCATTTGCCGAGCCGGATGAGTTCTTCATGCCGTTCACGACCGCGATCGATCTGAAGCAGCGCTCGTCCGGCAACAACAGCTGCTGGAAGTCGTCCGGCAACGGCTGGGACGCCTACCTCGATTCCGAGTGCATTTGGATCCAGATGTGGGTGCAGCTCGATTCCCCTCAGCGACTTGCCGAATATCACAGTTTTCTCGACAGCTACGTCGAGGAACAGAAGAAGCTCGGGCGCTATCCGCGTCCGCTCAACAACCGGCTGCTCGACGTGACCGAATGGATGCGCGACCAGAAAGTGGTCTCGCGGGATGTTCAGGTGCAGACCGGGCTCGGCTTCGCGTTTCTCGCCGTGTGCCTGATCAACACGATCGGTCTCTTGCTGGCCAAGTTCACGCGCAAGTCCGGCGAGATCGGTCTGCGTCGCGCGCTCGGTGCGAGCCGGCGCGAGGTATTCGCGCAGTTTCTGATCGAGTCGGGCGTCGTCGGCTTGACTGGCGGCTTTCTCGGATTGTTGTTGACCGGATTGGGCCTGCTCGCGGTGCGTGCCTTGTACGAGCAATACAAATCGGTTGCCCAGCTCGACTGGACCATGATCGTCGTGACCATCGTGCTGTCGATCGTCTCGGCGGTACTGGCCGGGGTTTATCCGACCTGGCGTGCGTGTCGCGTGCAGCCGGCCGCGCAGTTGAAGATCTGAAGGATTGCCCGCTCGTTCCGGCAGCAGGCAAGAACAGGAGTCAACATGGAAATTCGTCCGATACTCTCTGCACTGATGCGCAGCAAGGTCTCGATGATCCTGATCGGACTGCAGGTCGCGCTGACGCTCGCGATCGTCTGCAACGCGCTGTTCATCATCGGTCAGCGACTCGAGCGCATGAATCGCCCGAGCGGCATGAACGAGACCGACACTTTCATCTTCGGCAGCAGCGGTTTCGGTCAGGGATTCGACGCCCGCGCAACCCAGAAGGCCGACCTTGGGCTGTTGCGACAGATGCCGGGTGTCGCTGCGGCGACTGTGACGAACTCGGTGCCGATGAGCGGCGGCGGATGGAGCACGGGACTCAGTCTGAAACCGAACCAGAAAATCTCGACTGCCGACACCACGATATATCTGGTCGACGAACAAGCCCTGAACACGTTCGGCAGCAAACTGATCGCCGGTCGCAATTTCAAGCCCGAGGACATGGAAAACATCAACTTCGGTGATCAGCTGCAGCCGCCGGTGATCATCGTGACCAAGGCGCTGGCGGAAAAGTTGTTCCCGGATGGCAACGCGCTCGGCCGGCAGGTGTACATGGGCGAGGATCCTCCGACCAGCACGATCGTCGGTATCGTCGAGCGTCTTCAGGAGCCCTGGCCCGAAAACGATGATGTCGAGAATGCGACCCTTGTTCCGGTCTACATGCCCTATGGCAACTTCACGCGTTATCTGGTGCGCGCGGAACCGGGCCGCCGCGACGAGGTCATGAAGGCTGTCGAGCAGAAAATGGCCGAGGCGAATCCGAGCCGCATCATTGGCAAGATGCGCAGCATGGAGGACGTGCGTCGTGAAGCGTATGCGGGCGATCGCGCGATGGCCCTGATTCTCGGCGCCGTCATCATCGCCTTGCTCGGCATTACCGCGCTCGGTATCGTCGGCATGGCGAGTTTCTGGGTCGCCCAGCGCACCAAACAGATTGGTACGCGTCGCGCACTCGGCGCCTCGCGCGGCGACATCCTGCGATATTTCCATACCGAGAATTTCATTATTACGACGCTCGGCCTGATCGCGGGCGGCGTGCTCACTTATGCAGTGAGTCTTGGTTTGATGCGCTTCTACCAGGCGCCACGGCTGCCGTGGTACTACGTGCCGGTCGGTTTCGTGTGCCTGTGGCTGCTCGGCCAGCTTGCCGTGCTCGGCCCGGCCACGCGTGCCGCACGAGTGCCGCCGGCGGTCGCGACACGAACCGTATGACTTTCTTACCTTCGCGATCGCCGGTGATCGTGCCTATCATGCAACCTTTCGGTGCGATGTCGCATCCATGTGACGTATGCGCCGATCAGACAGCCGCCAGGAGCCCATGCGCACCGTTCTCGTGATCGACGACAATCCGGCGGTCGGCACCGCGCTCGAGGTGCTGTTCGGGTTGCGCGAGATTCGCACCGTGATCGCGCATACGCCGGATGACGGTCTTGCCGTGCTCGCGCGCGAGAACGTCGATCTGGTCGTGCAGGACATGAACTTCAGTACCGATACCACCTCCGGCGAAGAGGGCGTCGTCCTGTTCCGCGCGATCAGGGAGAACCATCCCGACTTGCCGATCATCCTGCTGACCGCCTGGACGCATCTGGAAACCGCGGTGGAACTGGTCAAGGCGGGCGCCGCCGACTATCTCGCCAAACCCTGGGAAGACGAGAAGTTGTCGGCGACGGTGGAAAACCTGCTCGAACTTTCCGAAGCAACGCGCGAAGTGTCGCGCATGCACGATGAGCGCCGTCGCCGGCGCAAGGCACTGGATGAAAGTTACGATCTGCGCGGACTCGTGTTCGTGTCCTCGGCGCTCGAACGCGTGGTGGAGCTTGCTTGTCAGGTCGCGCGCGCCGATGTGCCGGTCCTGATTACCGGACCGAACGGTGTCGGCAAGGAACGGATCGCGGATATCATCCAGGCCAATTCGGCAATCAGGAATGGACCGTTCGTGACGGTGAATTGCGGTGCGTTGCCGTCCGAGTTGATCGAGGCGGAATTGTTCGGCGCCGACCCCGGCGCCTACACCGGTGCCCCGAACCGTTCTCGTGAAGGGCGTTTCGAACTGGCCGACGGGGGCACCTTGTTTCTCGACGAAATCGGCAATCTGCCGCTGGAAGGTCAGGCCAAACTCCTGCGCGTGATCGAGAGCGGTCAATTCGAACGCCTCGGCTCGAGCCGCACGCATCAGGCCAAAGTGCGTGTGATCAGTGCGACCAACGCCGACGTTCCATCCATGATTCGCGAAGGACGATTTCGCGAGGATCTGTACTATCGGCTCAACGTCATCGAGCTCAAGGTGCCGCCGTTGGCCGAGCGGCCCGAGGACATACCGCTGCTGGCCGAGCACTTTCTTGCCGAGGACGTGCACCTCGACGAAACCGCACGTGCGGCGCTGGCCGGTCACGCCTGGCCCGGCAATGTGCGCGAGTTGAAGAATGCGATTCAGCGCGCCTGTCTGCTGTGTCGCGACAAGACAATTACGGCGCGCGATCTCGGGCTCATCGCGATTCGTGCCGGTGCGACCCGCCGTAACGGTGACAACGAGCCGGATCGTGAAGCGATCGAGCGTGCGCTCAGACGCGCTCGTGGTGTGATCAGCGTCGCCGCGTCGGAGCTCAGTCTGTCGCGTCAGGCCTTGTACCGGCGTATGGGTAAACTCGGGATAGAGCAGGGATCCGGGGCCCGAGGGTAGGGCAGAGGGATGCCTGCGTCGTGGACGCACAATGGGGAGTGCCGGCAAGGCGGTTCTGCCGATGCGCCGCATGCCGCGATATGTCACGATCCTTGCGCCTGAAATCGCCACCGGACTGGTCCCTGTCCTTACCGCAATGCGCCTCGTATCGCTTGAAGGCAAGCTCGCCGTCGCGCTTGCCGCCACCCTGGTTGCCGCAGCCACCTCGACGGCGGCGCTGGTCGTGTGGCTCGGTTCGGTCTGGGTGGCTGCGACCGCCGCGATCCTGTTTCTGGCGTTTCCGGTACTGTTCTTCGCGCGCCGACTCGGGCAACCGGTGGCGCAATTAATCCGCGCTTTGTCTGGCAGCGTGGTCGCATTTCGGGACGGCGATTTCAGTTTCTCGATCGGCACCACTCGGCGCGATGAAATCGGTGATCTGGTGAGCGCGCACAACGCACTCGGCCGTGTCCTGCGCGATGAGCGCCAGAACCTGTTCCAGCGCGAACTCCTGCTCGATACGATGATGCAAAACACACCGACCGCGCTGGTACTGGTGGAAAAAGCGGGCTACGTCGTCTATGCCAATGTCGCTGCGCGCAAGCTGCTCCATGGCGGTCGTGCGCTGGACGGACTCAGGTTCGCTGAAATCGTCGCGGCGGGGCCCGCAGCACTGGCACGGGCGATCGGGGAGGGGGCCGACAGCCTGTTCACGGTGGAAATCGAGCGCGAAGAAGAGACCTTTCATCTGTCCCAGCGTGAATTCAAGCTGCAGGGTCGCGCGCACCGGTTGTATGTCCTGCGACGCATGACCCGGGAGCTCTCGAGGCAGGAGGTCGCCACCTGGAAAAAGGTCATCCGTGTAATCAGTCATGAACTCAACAACTCGTTGGCGCCGATCCGCTCGCTGTCGCATTCGGGGCGCGAACTTGCGCGGCTGGGCGACGGCGAGCGTCTTTCCATCGTCTTCGATACCATCGAGCAGCGCACGCGGCATCTCGAAAACTTCACCCAGGGGTATGCGCGCTTCGCAAAACTTCCGCGACCGCAGGCGGAACCCATCGACTGGCTGCCGTTTCTTGACGGGCTCAGCCGTCACTACGCGTTTCGGATTGTCGCGGATCCGCCGTCGGAGCCAGGCTGGTTCGATCGTGCGCAGATCGAACAGGTGTTGATCAATTTGCTGCAAAACGCACACGAATCGGGTAGTCCTTCCGACGCGGTGGAACTCGCGGTCAGCGAGCGCGCTCGCGAGGTGCGCGTCGAGGTGCGTGATCGAGGGCCGGGCATGAGCGAGACCGTGCTTGCCAGCGCGCTGCTGCCGTTCTATTCGACCAAGCGCAGTGGTTCCGGTTTGGGGCTCGCGCTTGCGCGAGAGATCGCCGAAGCGCACGGCGGTCGTGTGCATCTGACCAATCGGAATCAGGGCGGTCTTGCGGTGACGTTGATTCTTCCGCGCAATGTCCCGACATCCGTCCCCCGCGCCGATGTCGGCTGACCGTCCAAAGCCCGTCATTGATCTTGCATGCCGCAGAAGGAGAGGCAGCCGCGATCAAGCGCCAGTGTGACCATCACATCCGACACTGGAGTTCCTGTTTGCGTTGCCGGGGAATGTGCCCGCCAGCGGGGCGCGTGAAACATCCTCGACTCGCATTGCTGCGGGCGAGAGAGAGCATGGCTGGTCCGATCGGGCTTGGCCGACCAGCACGCGTGGCAGACACACCGACGTAATCCCCGCGATAATGCCGTTTTCCGCAGCGGGACGGCTCATGATCCAGAAGACCGTGCTCAACGATCGCCATCGCGCGCTCGGCGCCAAGATGGTGGATTTCGGCGGCTGGGACATGCCGCTCAATTACGGCTCCCAGATCGAGGAGCACCATGCGGTACGCCGCGCGGCCGGCATGTTCGACGTCTCGCACATGACCGTCGTGGATTTGCACGGCGCGCGCGTGCGCGAATTTCTCCGCCAGCTGCTCGCCAATGACGTCGACAAGCTCAAGCGATCCGGCAAGGCGCTCTATTCGTGCATGCTCAATGCCGACGGGGGAGTGATCGACGATCTGATCGTCTATTACCTCGATGAGTCGTTCTTTCGCATGGTCGTCAACGCTGCGACGCGCGACAAGGACATCGCCTGGATCACCACGCAGGCGAAGGCATTTGAGGTAGCCGTCCAGGAAAGACCCGATCTGGCCATGATCGCGGTACAGGGCCCGATGGCGCGCGACAAGGTGCTGGCGCTGCTGTCGTCCGAGGCACATGAGCGCATCGCAAGACTCGGCAAGTTCGTTGCAGCCGAGGGTGATGGCCTGCTCATCGCACGCACCGGTTACACCGGAGAGGACGGATTCGAGATCATCGTGCCCGAGACGCGAGCGATCGAACTGTGGAACCGTCTTGTCGACGCCGGCGTTCGACCGTGTGGTCTCGGGGCGCGCGATACGCTGCGCCTTGAAGCCGGAATGAATCTCTATGGACAGGACATGGACGAGTCGGTGTCGCCGCTGGAGGCGGGGCTTGCCTGGACGGTGGCGTTCGGTGAGGATCGCGCATTCATCGGGCGCGATGCGGTGGAACGTCAGCGGGCGGCGGGTCCGCCGCGTTGCATGATCGGGCTGGTCATGGATGAGAGAGGCGTATTGCGGCATGGTCAACGCGTGCTCACGCCGGCGGGCGACGGAGAGATCCTGTCGGGCGGGTTTTCGCCGACGCTTGGCAAATCGATCGCATTTGCGCGCGTGCCGGCCGCGGCCGCGCATCCGATCGAAGTCGAGATCCGCGGCAAGCGTGTTGCAGTGCGGGCGGTCGAGTTCCCGTTCGTGCGCGCCGGACAGCCGGCCGCGGAAATCTGAGCGGTTGAGCGCGATCGGTTTGCGCAGGTGTCCGCGGCAGCCTGCTAGAATTGCGCCGCGATTGCGACTCCAATCAGGACTCCTCCCATGCAGGAAATACCAGGTGATCTGAAATTCATGAAGTCCCACGAGTGGGCGCGCGTCGAGGACAACGGCAGCGTGACCGTGGGTATTTCCGACAATGCGCAGAGCCAACTCGGCGATCTCGTCTACGTCGAACTGCCGAGCGTCGGCGATCGCGCCGAAGCCGGCAACGCCAGCGCCGTGGTTGAATCGGTCAAGGCGGCATCGGACGTGTACGCCCCGGTATCCGGCGAAATCATCAAGGTCAACGACGCCCTGGCCGACAAGCCCGAGACCATCAACGAGGATGCGTATGGCGACGGCTGGCTATTCGTGGTCAAGCCGGACAATCTGTCCGAAGAGATGGAAGAGCTTCTCGACCCTGACGCCTACGCCGAATTGATCGAAAACGACGATCACTGAGAAGTCCCGCGCGGACATCTGAGTCGGGCGATGATCCGCACAACGCGACGGAGATGCCCGCGCTCGCAGGCACCGAGTTGCGCGCGGCGCTTGCAAGGCCTTCACACAGACAGCCCCGGTCCTGGTGCCCGGCGCGCGCACGCAGAACACAGCAACGGGAAATCCCATGCCATTCATTCCCCATTCCCAGGCCGATGTGCAGGTGATGCTCGAAACCATCGGTGTTGAGCGTATTGAGGATCTGTTCGATGAGATTCCGGCGTCGCTCAAGATCGATGCGCTGAAAAATGTGTCGGCAGGTCTGAACGAGATGGAGGTGACCCGCCTGATGAAGCAGCGGGCCGCCGCAGATGGCACACCGCTCAATTTCGCCGGTGCCGGCGCCTACGAGCATCACATTCCGGCAGCGGTGTGGGCGATTGTTTCGCGGGGTGAATTCTATTCGGCCTATACGCCGTATCAGGCGGAAGCGAGCCAGGGGACGCTGCAGCTCATCTATGAATACCAGACCATGATGACGCGGCTGACCGGGATGGATGTTGGCAATGCGTCGATGTATGACGGAGCCACGGCGCTCGCCGAGGCGGCGTTGATGGCCGAGCGTTGCATCAGGAACGGTCCGCGAAGCGTGCTGGTACCGACGTCGGTGCATCCGGCCTACCGCAAGACACTGCATACGATCGTCGGGCTGCAGGGTATCGAGGTCGTCGAACTCGACGTCGGCACGGCCGGCTATCTCGATCCGGATTCGCTGGCCGGACAGAATGTCGGTCCGTTCACCGCCCTGGTTGTTCCGCAGCCCAATTATTTCGGAGCGCTCGAGGAAGTCGACATACTGACCGACTGGGCCCACGCGCGGGATGCGATGGTGATCGCGGTGGTCAATCCACTCGCTCTCGCGGTGCTCAAACCGCCGGGCGAGTGGGGCGCCGGCGAAGCATCGAGTCGCGGTGCCGATATCGTCTGCGGCGATGGTCAGCCGCTTGGTGTGCCGCTGTCATCCGGCGGTCCGTATTTCGGCATCCTGGCGTGCAAGCAGCAGCTGGTTCGGCAGATGCCCGGCCGCATTGTCGGGCGCACGACGGATGTGGACGGCAGGGAAGGATTCGCGCTGACCTTGCAGGCTCGCGAGCAGCATATTCGCCGCGCCAAGGCGACATCCAACATCTGCACCAACCAGGGATTGCTGGTCACCGCGGCGACCATTCACATGGCGATACTGGGACCCGAAGGTCTGCGACGTGCGGCCGCGAACAGCATGGCCAACACGCGCTTGTTGCGCGACCGCCTGTCCGTTATACCGGGCGTGCGTGCATTGTTCGATCGACCGTTGTTTCACGAGTTCGCGCTCGTGTTGTCGCAACCAGCGCAGAACATTATCGAGCGCCTTGCCGGCGAGGACATCGTCGCCGGTGTGTCGCTCGAAGAGGACTATCCGCAACTGGGCGACGCCTTGCTGGTGTGCGCGACCGAGACCAAGACGGCGGACGACCTCGATCGATTTGCTGGCGCAATCGCGCGTGCGACTGCCTGAAATTGCTGATGCCCGATGGTTGGACGTTCACGCGTCGTTCGGGTTGATCGGAGCGTTTGCGGCATCGCTTCACAGGGGCAGGTTCCGGTGCAGGGATTATTGCCGATCGGAAAGCCGCAAGAGCAGCGGCCGCTCTGTGAATTTTGTTGGAAATGGCCTGAATACTTGGTTTCCGGCGATCCATAAGTATCACTTTATGCATTGGCAACATAGCCGTACAAATGTCTATACGGCCATTGAAGGCAGTGACATAAGTGCTGCATTCATGGCTGCAGGGCCGCTCCGGGCAGCCGCGGCAGGGCAGCAGGAACATCTTGTTTCATCTCAGAAATTTGTTGACACGCGCGCGCGACAGGGCTAGCTTCTGCGCCGGCGTGACAAGTGATCAAAGGAATCATGACTGCAACCAGATTCGTCGACCCTTACGTCGAACATGGCCGCAAGGCCAGGTCGGTAAAAAAGATCACGGTGTCGATCCCTCTGCGCGTTCTCAAACTTCTGTCTGACGAGCGGACCCGACGCCAGGTAGCAAACCTTCGCCACGCCACCAACAGCGATCTGCTGTGCGAAGCATTCCTTCACGCTTTTACTGGGCAATCACTGCCAACTGACGAGGAGTTAAGACGCGATATGGCTATGAAGAAAGCAACTGCAAAGAAAGCTGCAAAACGCAAACCCGCCGCGAAGAAGGCCACCAAGAAGAGGGCCTCCGTGAAGAAAGCGGCACGCAAGAAGACGGCGAAAGCCAAAACCGCCACCGCACGCAAGACGTCGGTGCGCAAACCCGCCCGCAAGGCGGCGAAGAAGAAGACTGCAGCGAGGAAACGGGCCAAGTAAGGCCGATGCTGCAAATCGGCCGCGTGGTTTGCGTGCCGATCTGGCTGGCCGGGATTCGCCGCAAGGCATTCCGGCGCAGCGGAGATGAAGTTCCATAGCAACATCGAAAACCGATAGGCCAGTTACTCTCCCTGTGGCCGCCCAGCGCAGGGAGAGCATTTCGGCGAAGCGCAACGTGCAATGCGATCCAGCGTGCCGACCCCCGGCCCGAGTCGGTGGCCTCATCGGCTTCTGGTCAACCCGATCCGATCGAACTCACTTGGAAAGCAAGCGCGCGAATGCGGCGCCTTCCGGCGTGCGTTCGGCGATCAGTTTCGCGCAGGTCATGAGCGGGACCGCAAGCAACAGACCCGCTACACCCCACAGCCAGGCGAGCAGGATCAGCGCAATGAACACCATCACCGGATCGAGCTTGAGGCGACGACCGACCAGGTGAGGCGTGATCAATTCCCCTTCGAGTACGTGCAACCCCAGCGATACCCCCGGGACGGCCAGCGCCGCCAGCGGATCGGTGAATTGTCCGAAGCCGACCACCGTCAGTATCGCCGCCGTGAACAACGGACCGACGTACGGAGCGTAGTTGAACAGCGCGGCAACAGCCCCCCACAACAGCGGATCCTTGACGCCGAGCCACCACAATGCAAAAGCGGTCGCAAGACCGAGCACCGCGTTGACGATCGTGATCGTGATGACATAGGAGGACAGGTCCCGTTGTGCCTGGCGCGTGGCGATGACGATTTCGCGTTTTGCCCTCAGATGCGGCGCGAGGGTTACGAATTTTCGCAGCAACGTATCCCCGTGCAACACGAACAGAAAAATGAGAAACAGGGTTTCGACGAAACTGGCAATCAGAGCCGGTGCCGCGTTGAGCACGCTGCTGAAAATGCCCGGGCTGGCGTTTACGACGCGCACACGCTTGCCGGCTTCATCGGCACCGGTCATCTTCTCGATTTTCTTGGATGCCTCGGAGGCGACGCTGAATGGACGTTGCAGGTCCTTGAGCGAGAGCTCGATCCGATCCAGCGCACGCGGCGCGTGTTGAAGCCAGCTTCGGGCGGGCGTGGCCAGGCCGGCGAACGCAAGAGCGATGACGCTGATCAGCATCGTGATAACGAAGAAGGTGCCGACGAGACGCGGCACGTGCCAGCGTTCGAGGAAGTAGACCACGGGCGACAGCATCAATCCGAAGAGTATCGCGACGACCATTGGAACGAGCACGATTTCGGCGATCGAGCACACATACAGAATCAGGAAAGCGACAATGATTGCGAGCAGGCGATCGCGCCGACGCCCGCCTCGCCGCGGCACGTCATCGAGTCCCTGCGCGACAATCGGCAGGCCGTGCTCCTCGTCGGTCCGGTCCGCTGCCGCCGATTTCGCCTGCGATGTGTCCGCCTGCCTTTCCGGCGGTTCCCCGCCCATGGCACTACGCATCGTCGTTTGCCGGTTCGGTTGACTTCGGACGGGGCGCCCGCAGCATGCTGCCGAGCAGTACGCCGCCGACGGGCGAACGTAGCACAAGCGCGCAGGCCCCGAACGCGAGCGCGCCCAGTCGTGCCCAGGCCCGCGTGGGCAGGAGTGCGGCAACGGTTCCGCTGACTGCGCCGCTGCCTACAATCCAGGCTACGCGATGGCATGTCCACGAAAGGCGAAGCCTGTCGGTTGCCTTGTGCAGATGCGCCCGCGCACTGCGTGCGCGACGTTCCGCCGCGCGCGCCTGTCGACGCCGCGCAGCGGCTCTCATGAGCGCAGTTCGAGCTTGTCGGTGAACAGGCGGCGCGTGCGCGGCAATGTCATGTCGCGCCAGCAACGTCGCATCGCCCAGAGTACGGCTACCGTGCCGATCAGGTTGGCAAGCGCGACGCTGCCGATGCCGGCAAACAGGTTCCCGCTGAACTGATAAATCCCCGCCGCCAGCGCCGCACTGGCAGCCAGCCAGGTGCCGACTCCAAGAAAAATCAGTGCGAAGGTCAGCCAGACGAGGGCAACCGCGCTGCTGCGCGCGAGACGCAACTCCGCGCGGACCAGATCCAGAGTCGATGCGACGACACGCAACCCGGCCTGGATTGCGTCCCCGGCCTGTTCAACGGGCCCGGGCGCGCTTTCATCGTCGATGCACGGCTGTGTATTGCTTGCGACCGTTTCCATCGGCCCGGCCTCAGCGCCGTCGCATCCATCGTGTTATCACCATCCCGGCTGCGAACGCCACACCGAATGCCGCGAGTGGATGTTCGCGAATCTGTTCAGCCGCCGCCTCGCTGAATTTTCGCGTTCCTTCGACGAAGCGCTGTCCGGCATCGCACAGATCGTCCTCCAGGTTGCTGGTGTTGGATCGAAGTTTTGCCCCGAGTTTGCGAAATTCCCCTTTGGCCTCGTTTGCGGCCTCGCGCGCGCTGTCGCTCAAGCGCTCGGCGCTATTGTCGATGTCTTCTTTGGTGTCGCGAATGGTTGCCATGAGCTCGTCCCTCTGAGGATTGTGGAGAAGCGTGGATAACAGCAGGGTATCAACGACCCGCTACGCGGGTGTGTTGACAGGTTGCAAGATAACCGCCTGCTACTGAATCGCCGCCACTCGACCGTGGTCTGCATTGGATTGGCCGTGCACGACCCGGCCGCGGCCGCGGGACGAACGGTCGATCGAACTCCTGATACCCCGTATTTCGACGGACGCCCGAAAATCCCTGGACTGACAC